>JAYTXS010000037.1:0-11442 GCA_043742845.1 Gammaproteobacteria bacterium | reverse complement strand
GCTTCTGCCGAAGCCGCCGATTGCGTCGGTTCAAGTCTGTGAAGGTGACCGGCACCGTTCGTTAGTATCGCGAGATCCCATGGCTGCAGCGTCACGGGCTGTGTCTCGCTGACTTCCAGTACGATTGCGCCATCAATAGGAAACACCAACGTCGTCTCATCGAGCGACGCACTCACTGCCAGCGACTCGGCTACGCGCTCGACCCGAACAGCCGCCCGATCCGACTTCAGGATCATGAGGTTCAAGTCCACGCAGGGTCCACTTAGCAACTCGCAATGCGCAGCAATAGCGCCATCGAACTGCAACAACTGACCGACCTGGCGCAATGTCTTCTTCACGCCGTCGGCGAAGCTCAATTCGATTCCCGCGCCACGCAGCAATACCATCTTGCGATCGTGCGCGGCGAATTCGGAGAACGGGCCGGAAGCATCGATGTGGGCGACACTGACACGCCAGCGAAAAGGGTCGCCGGCGGCCGGCACGCGAATCGCTTCGTGCGTGATACCGCCGCCGTTTTTCCAAGGAATGGCGGTAAACGCCGCCCTGCGGATGATCTTCAGCTGAGGAGTCTGCACTCCAGTATTCTACTGCAATGAGCGATGGCGCAATCGACGGACGGATACCCGAGCTCGACCTGCGCCGGTTCGACGCAGGCAACGCGCAACGTGCGGCCTTTCTGACTGAACTGGGTGTGGCAGCTCACGACGTGGGCTTTTTTTACATCACCGGCCATGGATTGGACGCATCATTGCAGCGCGAACTCTTACACCTGGCGCGGCAATTTTTCTCGCTGCCCGACCACGACAAACTTGCAATCCAGATGCTCAATTCGCCGCACTTTCGCGGCTACAACCGTGTCGCCGCAGAACTTACGCGCGGTCGGCCCGATCGGCGGGAGCAGATAGACTTTGGAGCTGAACGCCCGGCACTGACGCGCGCCGGTTCTGAAGCTTGGGCGCGGCTGCAGGGGCCGAATCAATGGCCGTCGGCGCTGCCCCAAATGCAGAGTGTCGTGGCCCGCTGGCAGAACGCAGCAATGAAGGTGCTGGTACGAATACTGCGGGCGCTCGCTCTGACTCTCGGACAACCTGCACGCGTGTTCGAAGCTCTTTACAGCGGCGAGCCGCATTACATGACAAAGCTGATCCGGTACCCAGGTCTGGATCGGGCCGGCCTCATCGGCCAAGGCGTCGGCGCCCATAAGGATTCCGAACTACTCACCCTGCTGCTGCAAGACGATCACGCAGGCCTTCAAGTCGAAACCCCGCAAGGCTGGGTCGATGTGCCGCCTCGAGCAGGCACCTTCGTAGTAAACATCGGCGAACTTCTGGAACTTGCTTCGGATGGCTATCTGCGAGCCACTCTGCATCGGGTGGTCTCGCCTGCGGTCGGCGTGTCGCGAATATCGGCGGCTTTTTTTCTAGGCGCAAAGCTCGATGCCATCGTGCCGCTGCTACCGCTGCCCCCCGCACTCGCCGCGCAGGCGCGCGGCGCGCAGAGCGATCCGAATAACCCGCTATTCCGCGAGGTGGGGTTGAATTATTTGAAAGGCCGGTTGCGATCGCATCCGGATGTCGCCGCGCGTCATTACGCCGATTTAAGCGAGGCCAACGCGACGTAATCCGTGGCTGGTGCGGGATCCTATTTTCTTTGGCCCGTCAGTGCGAATACCGCGCCCTGCGGGTCAGCTGCCTGGAGAATCCAGTTGCCGCCCGGCACTTGACTCGGGCCATGCGCGATCGTGCCGCCGCCGTCGGTAACGCGCTTGGCCGCGGCATCGATATCGTCGACGTTGAAATAATACAGCCGAAATCGCGAAGCCTGCGCGCCGGGACTATTGAACATTCCTCCCATCGCCACCCCGCCGATCTTGAATAATTGGTAGATACCCATGCCCCCCATGTCCAAAGCGTCGCCCTTCGCCCAGCCGAACATATCGGTGTAGAGTTCGAACGCCTGCGGCCAATCAATGGTGTGCAATTCATGCCAGCCGACATGACCGGGTTCGCAGGAGACGACGCGCTGACCACCCTTCGCTGGATTGAATAGATTAAAAAGAGCGCCCTCAGGGTCCGTCACCGTGGCAAACCGGCCGACCGTAGGTATGTCGATCGACGGTCCCAGGATATCGCCTCCCAGGCGTTGCACCCTGGCGGCAGCGCCGTCAGCATCGCCGACGCGCAGCAACGTATAAGTCATGCCGGGCATAGGCACATCCTGGGTATTCCACCTGACCACACTCGCGTAGAACGCCTTCGCGGCGGCGACATCGTCGGCCATCAATTCGTACCACACGAAGGGGTTTTGCTCACCCGCCATTACGTTTCTCCCATGCGCGGAGGAGCGCCTACGCTAGCACTGCTCGGGCAACGCCAAGTGGGATTCGCTCGCCTTGGGCCTTACCGTTGCCAGAGCGAAAGCAATACGACAATTAGCGCGATAACGGTGAACCCAAGGTGACACAAACGCAAACGCGCCTGCGCCAGCAAGTCATTTGGCTGAGGTTCGGGAGCGGCCCTGAAGCCGATGAATGCACAGAGGAACAGCATCCACTAAAGATAACCACGCCACACCACAAAAGCGTGATTTAATCCACGATAGTCATATCTCGCGAGAGTGCGCTAGTCTGGCCACCTCTCAAAAAGACACCGAATTGCAGACGCAGCGAGGCCCGTAAAGGACGATCAGCACCATGGAAACGATTGGCGCCGACTTACGCCAGATGCAGCGAATACCCCTGGCCGCATCTCACGTTCAGGCACTGCTCGATGCGGGCAAGATTGCCGTATACCCCGCGGGCGCGCTTCTCGCCACGCCGGGCGAGACGGTGGATCGCTTCATCTATGTCGAAGACGGCGAGATTGAGGTGGTCAACCCCTACACCGGCGAGCGCCATTTGCCCTCAACGATCGGTCCAACGCAGTTCATGGGCGAAATTTCCTTTCTGAACGGAGGTGTGTGGTCGATGCCGATGCGCGCCGTACGCGAAACCCGGGTTATCGAGGTGCCGCGCGAAGCGATGCTGACGTTAATGTCTCAGATCCCTGAGATGTCTGACATCATCATCACGGTGTTTTCGGCGCGCCGACGACGCCAACTGGACGCCGGCGACAGCAGCTTGCGACTCATCGGCGAAGAGGAGGACCGGGGCGTGCGTCGGATCGCAGAGTTCGCCAGCCGCAACCGCATCCCCTATACGTCTCTAGCGCTGGGAAGTGCTGAGGCGCAAGCGACCGCCAAGAGCTGCTCAATCACCGCGTCAGCGCCGGCGGTGATTTTCGGACGCGACGTCGTTCTGGCGGACCCGACACCGGACAAGGTCGCGCGTCTACTGGGCCTCAATCTTGACTTTAAGAACGACGAAACATTCGACGTCCTGATTGTGGGCGGGGGACCTGCCGGTGTCGCCGCGGGCGTGTATGCGGGGGCTGAAGGGCTGTGCGCTTTGGTGGTTGAAGACGTGGCCATCGGCGGCCAGGCTGGAACATCCAGCCGTATCGAAAATTACATGGGTTTCCCGACCGGAATTTCGGGCGCCGACCTTGTATGGCGTGGCGAGATACAGGCGATGAAATTCGGGACTCGCTTCGCCATGCCGCGCCGGGTGGTGCTCCTGCAGAGGCTCGAGGACGAGAGCTTCTGCGCAACATTCGACAACGGACAGCACATCCGCGCGAAAGCCGTGGTGGTCGCAACCGGGGTCCAGTACCGGCGCCTGCCGCTCGATAGACTTGCCGACTTCGAAGGAAACGGTGTGTATTACGCCGCGACCGAGATCGAGGCGCGCTACTGCAAGGGAACGGAAGCCGTCATCATCGGCGGGGGCAACTCAGCGGGGCAGGCCGCAATGTTTCTCAGCCGCTCGGCAAGCTGTGTTCGCCTAGTGGTTCGTGGAGCGTCGCTGGCGGCATCGATGTCCAGCTACCTCTCGAGCCGGCTCGAGGCCGATCCAAGAATCACCATACAGTACGGCGCAGAGGTGAGTGCACTCGATGGCGCGGAACATCTCGAGTCACTGACTATTCGTGACGTCAAGAGTGGATCGACCCGCCGTGTCGATACGCGCGCACTGTTCATCATGGTGGGCGCCGCGCCGAACACCGACTGGCTCTCGGGACTGGTGAAATTGGACGCCAAAGGCTTCGTGGTCACCGGTCGCGGTGCGGGAGGTGCCGATTCGCCTTTCGCCACCTCCATGCCTGGCATCTTTGCGGTCGGCGATGTTCGCGCCGGATCAGTCAAACGCGTAGCCTCCTCAGTCGGCGAGGGATCGGTTGTAATCTCCAAAGTATGGGAGCATGTAAACCACTAGCGGGCAACTCAAGGGCACGAAAGACATGAGCACAATCACTCTACCTACCGTAATGCCTCCTGATCGCAAAGCCAGAATTGCAGGCTTGCTCTACCTGATATGCATTGTCTGCGGATTCTGCGCGGAAGCCTTCGTTCGCAACAAACTGGTGGTGTACGACGACGCTGCCCTGACTGCGAGTAATATCATTGCGTATCCGTCGCTGTATCGGCTCGGTTTTTTGGCCGACCTTATTTCCTTCACCACCGGCCTTGTCATTGCAGTCATCTTCTACGGCTTGTTCAAGTCCGTGAGTCGGCCTGTGGCTCGCACAGCCCTCATTTTCGCGATCGTGTCGAACACCGTGTCGATCGCGGCGTCGATATTTTGTTTCGCTCCGATACACATTCTCGGCGGCCCCGGCTATCTGCGGTCATTTGAGCCCAATCAGCTGCAATCGCTGGCATTGCTGTCGCTGCAGCTATATCAATTCGCATTTGTGCTCAATTTGGGACTTTTTTCCTTTGATTGTTTTGCAACCGGCTACTTGATCTTTCGTTCGACATTTTTGCCGCGGCTCCTAGGCGTCCTGCTAGTCATCGGGGGGTTTTGCTACCTGACGAATAGCGTCACTTATTTCCTGCCGCCGAAGCTGCTGCCGGACTTATTTCCGTGGATTTATCTGCCCAGTTTACTGGCGGAAGTATCAATAGCGTTGTGGCTCACGGTAGCAGGCGTGAACGTTGCGAAATGGCATGCAGTAGAGGACGCCCGCGCCGCGCTTTCATTAAACCGCAGAGAGGTGTATCAATGATGATCGGGCGAGCTACCTTGTTGATGATCACGTGTCTTACGGTCATCTCGTGCGCCTCTTCGAAGCCCGTGATGGTCGGTCATGCGCGGCCGGCGATTCCCATCGAGCAAGTCATGGTCTATTCACACGCACCCGCTTCATTCGAGGATGTTGCGACGCTCAGCGCCTCCTCCAAAAGCGTATTCTCGCCAGGAGGTCCCGCGCAAATCGACAAGGTGGTCGAACGACTGAAGGCGCAAGCGGCCCAGCTCGGCGCGAACGGTCTGATCCTGGAAGGCTTCTCCGACGCGCAAACCGCCTCTTTGGGAACGGGCGTGGGCTCAGAATCCTACTCGCGGAACACATCGGTGGGAGTCGGGGTCGGCGGTTCGTTTGGAATATTCAAGAAGACGGGTTTGGGCCGCGCGATTTACGTGGCTCCGAATTAACTCACTACAGGACGGCGCAGCCATGCCATCGACTCTCATTTCACGCCGCGCGCTTACTACGCGCCTGATCGCCCTTCCCGTGGGTCTTGGAATTGCCGCTCGCGTCTCGGGCGAATCGAACGACCGCGAGGCTTCGAAGCCGGTAGGCGACGGACTCACTCGTACATCCGAGGCTATTCATCAAGAGGTCATGTTCAAGGGCAGCCCACAAAGGATCTTTGCGGCGCTCACCACGTCGAAAGATTTTGATGCGATCACACGCTTAAGCGACGCAGTCACCTTGGTCACCGCGAAAGGCGCTAAACCTACGTCGATCCACCGCGAGGTGGGAGGCTCGTTTACGCTCTTCCGCGGCTACATTACGGGGCGCAATTTGGAAATGCTTCCCGATCAGCGGTAGGTACAGGCCTGGCGCACGCAAAGTTGGGATGCCGGCGATTACTCCGTCGTCAAATTCGCCCTCATTGGGAATGCCACGGAAACCAAACTCGTGTTTGACCACCGAGGATTCCCAGCGGGCGAAGGCGGGCATCTGGCTGATGGCTGGCACACTCATTGCTGGGAACCGCTGGCGAAGTTTCTCCGCTAAACGGAGTCTTGTGCGCGTGCGATCGCTACCGGATGAGATGCCACTCCGTCTGACGCCCTGCCAGGTAGCGTACGCCCTTGCCGTCGAACAGCGCGCCCTGCTCCAGCATGATCTGCACGCGCTGCCCGCCCCACTCCGGCAGCGACACTGCGATATTGCCCTCGATCGCGTAGACGGTGTCCCGATGCAGCGGCCAATCACCCGTCGCTGGCGTCGGACCCTGGTTGTCCCACATGCCGATCGTCGGTCCTAATGAGTGCCCAAAAAAGCCGAGCGGGTGGCTGTAGGTGCTGCAGGCAAGTCCGGCCGCAGCGCAACCTCTGATCGTCGCGGCCAGGATGTCGTTACCGGAGCGCCCTTCTTGGAACGATCCGGTCAAGATGTCCTGCCAGCGGTTGCCGCTGGCTAGCGCCGCCTTGAGGCCCTTGGGCACGTCCTCTTCATCGGCCTTCAGGACGTAGGCCATTTCCTGAGTGTCGGTGCACAACTTTAGATAGCAGAACCCAACGTCGTTGTGCAACACATCACCCGCCTCGATCCTACCCTCATCGCCACAGTGCCCGCCCGAGGCTGCGACCGGGCATGGCTCGCCGGCCCGCTGACGGTCCACCGTCGGCATGAACCACAGGCGCAGACCGAGCGACTCGAAACGCTCGCGAATGTACCAGGCGACATCATCGGTGGTCGTAACGCCGGGAGTGATGACGCGGCCGCTGAACGCCTCCGCGATGACGCCGCGCGCGATGCTATCGATGTGCGGATACACTGCCTGCTCGGCCGCAGTGCGGGTTTCGATCCAGCGCACGACCAGCGTTTCAGCGGACACGAGACGATCGGCATATCCCGGCGGCAACATCTCGACCAGTCGCTCATGCAGCGCGTGGGTCAAGCCGTCCGCGGCCGGCCAGGTACGAGAGACATCGATGCCGATGCGCTTGGGGTCACGGCCGGCGATCAACGCCCCTAGCGCCTTCCACTGGGCGTCGAGATCGCCGCCGGACCACGCCGACTTGTAGGGGCCGCCGAGCGGATACCGATTAACTGCCAGGCGCTCCACGGTACCGTTCGCCGCCCGACTGAATACCAGCATCGTCGTGCGCCGTGCTGCGAAACTTGGCTGCGGCACAAGAGTAAAAAACACCGGATCCTCCGCATACTCGCGGTTAACGACCACCCACATGTCGAGTCCCGACTCGGCCATCAGCGCCGGCAACAGATGCTCCAGGCGCTCGGTCAGAATGCGGTTTTCTGGCTCCACGCGCTCGCGCGGCGGCAGCACCTTATAGTCTGCGGCGCTATGAATTTGCCGTCCCTGCGCAGGCTGCGGCGCTGCCGTATTGGCGGCCGCTGCGTTGGCGGACGCGGCGTAAGCAGAGGCCGCGAGCAGCAACCATCCCAGGCAATTCATCATGTTCGAACTCCACTTGGTATCGCCGATCACAATTTGTGCCTGCGGTTAGCCGCGAAGCACCTCAAGTTCTCGCTGCAGCGCGCGGCCTTCTTCGTCGGCGAGCGCGGCCTCCTGCAGACGCGACAGCCACACCGCGCCGTCCGAACGAGTCGCGAGTAGGTCCAGTTGGCCAACGAGCGACTTAAAATTGCGCCAGCCTCGCTCGTGAGTCTCCCCGTAACCCTTGACCAGCCGTTGAGCGCGCGCCAGCTCCACCGCCAAAGAGTAGTGCTGCCCTGCGAGGCTCACGATTCGGCCGAGCCACGCTTCGATGCGGGCATTCTCTTCCCGAAATCGCAATGTCGCACGCCGCCAACGTTTACAGCCGCCCAGCGCGTGAAGCATCAGGAAACCGGTAATCGTACCAGTACGGATCTGCCTGCCTCCGGTCCAGCGGCCGAACCAACCACAGAGGCGTGGCGAATCGAGCAGCCAGCCGCCAAGTCCCGCGGGGAGCGTGCCGGCGATCTCCTCCACTCTTGGTTTCATGAATTCCGTGATGCCGAATAGCTGGCCGGGCTCAGCGCGGATCTCTTCACGCACCCGCACGAAACGCGATGCGCGGGTCTTGAGATCCGCCACGCGAATGGTGTCCTCGAAAGTCATCCAGAGCGCGAGGCTGCGCGCGGTGGCCTCCAGCAGTGCATGCGATCCGACATTCGGCACTCCATCCTCCAGCGCCGCAATGCTCTCCACGCGCTCGAGATAAAGCCTCGCATAGGCCGGATCCTGATAGTCGATCGCTCGACGCACCCCTTCCAACACCACCGGCTGCACGGCCGCAGCCAGCCGCCTGACTCGGTCGAGCAGCGGCTGTAATGTCGCAGCTCGCGCCTGCATCGGCACATCCGCAGCTAGCTTCGCCGCGGATTTCCCGGTAAATCCGCTGTCGCCGCGCTGCGAGCGTTGCCGCGCATCCTCGAACGCAGCGAGATTCGCCTTGACGGCAATCCCGCTCTTTTTGATTGCCTCCTCGAAGGTCTGCTGACGGAACGGCAGCACGCCGCTGCCGCACAGCGCGCCCAATAGGACGGAGCTGATGACGCTTTGATTGCGCTCGGCCGTCTCTTCCATGTCGAAAAGCACCAGCCGCTTCGCCTGGGAACGAACCAGCTCGACGAGCTGTTCGGTATCGACCGCACCTTGGCCCATCGCGCTCTTCTCGCCGATGGCATAAGCGCGATGCGAGGATGCGATGAGCGTCGTCCGGTCGGGTGTTACCAGCCCGCGTTGAATGGCGCGGCCGGCTTCCGCGAGCTCCGAGGCGAGGACGCAATCGACGTCTCCGGCAACCGGCATGAGCGCCATGACCGGCTCGCGGCCGGCACGCAAGGCGGCGGCGCGCGGAAAGAATTCGAGGTAGTAGATGGTCGCACCCGTGCGCTGTGCGACGCCGGGGACTGAAGTGGTTTGGGCAATGTATTCTTCGGCTTCGGCAATTTCGATGAGCCAGTCGGCAAGCACTCCGCCGCCCTGCCCGCCCAGTGCCGCAATCGTCAGCTTGATCGGCCGCTCGGCCACGTCGAGGACGACGCCTACAGCGCGTAGCGCAGGCGATTGCGCTCGCTGCGCCGCTGCAGCGCGCCGATCACCGCTGATCTGATTCTTGCCATCAGCCGATCCCAGGCGGACGGGTTGTACACCAGCTCGGCGCGATAGAAAGACGGACAGAGCACCGCCGCATCCGCTACCTCGCCGCAGACGCCGCAGCCCACGCAGCTGTTGTCGACGTGCGCCACCGGATCGTTGCGCAGTGGATCGGGATTTTCCTTGACCGTTAAAGAAGGGCATCCCGACAGACGTATGCACGAATGGTCGCCCGTGCAAGTATCAGGGTCCACGCCGAAGCGTTCGCGCACGACTCGCTCGCCGCCGGCAATCGCCTTGCGCATCAACGGCCGCACACGCCGTTGGCGATTCAGCTGGCATTCACCGTCGGCCACGATGACCTTCGGGCCGCGAACCGGCGTCTTTAAAGCTTCGCGCAGCAATTTGAGCGTACCGCGCATGTCGTAGGTATGGGTGCGCCGCACCCACTTGACACCCACGCCCTTCACCGCGTCGATGATGCCGTTGTTGCCCTGCCGATGCGGGTTCGGCGCGCGCGAGGACGGAATGTCCTGGCCGCCGGTCGCGGCGGAGTAGCCGTTGTCGATGATGATGGTCAGGTCGTCGTGTTTGTTGAACACCGCATTGCCGATGCCGCTGGTCAATCCGTTGTGCCAGAACCCCCCGTCGCCCATGATGGACACGGCCCGCTTGCCGCCGTCCGTGCCGAACGCCGACGCACCCGCGGCTCCAAGGCCATAGCCCATAATGCTGTTGCCCATATTGAAGGGCGGCAGTGTGGCAAACGAATGGCAGCCGATGTCCGCGCTGATGTGCAGCGCGCCGACTTCCTTCTGCAGAATCTTCATGGCCGCGAAGAATGGCCGCTCCGGGCAGCCGGTGCACAAACCCGAGGGTCGCGGTGGCACCAGTGCGGCGAGCGTGGCGGCGCAGACCGCAGACACCGTCGCGCGAGTCGCAACGCCGCCCGAGACGGCGCGTAGCTGCGGCGCCCATTGCTCGATGAACCGGCCTATCCCCAAACGCAGGGCATCGACGCCGTATTCTCCGAACATCGGCAAAACGGCTTTACCGACGATGCAGGCACTGACGTCGTTCTGACGCAGGATCTGATTCGCAGACTGCTCGATGAATTCGGGCTGCCCTTCTTCGACGATCAGGACGGCGCGCTTGCCGCTGCAGAACCGCACCCACTCTTCGGGCACCAGCGGATAGGTGACGTTGAGCAGATACAGGGGCACACGGCTGGTGCCGAACGTATCGGCACAATCAAGCAATTCCAGCGCGCGCAGGGTGTTGTTGAATAGGCCGCCCTGCAGGACGATGCCAATATCGCCGGCCTCACCATCGATGATCTCATTGAGACCGCGTTCGGCCACGAAACGTTGCGCCGCGGGCAATCGAACCTCGATCTTTTCCCGCTCCTGCGCATAGGTAGATGGCGGCAGAATGATGCGGCTGTAATCCCGCACCGGAGCCGCCAGAGCGTCGGCCGCTGAGAATGCCGGCCGGCGGTTGGCCTTGGTCTTGAAGTGGCCGTAAACATGGCAGGCCCGAATTCGCAGCATTAGCATGACCGGGGTATTGCTGGCCTCGGACAGCTCGAAGGCCTGCTCCACGGCACGCACGATCGTCGGCAGGTGGGGACGCGGGTCGAGCAGCCACATCTGGGACTTCATCGCAAAGGCGTGAGTGCGCTCCTGCATGATGCTTGCGCCTTCACCGTAATCCTCGCCGAGAATGATGAGCGCGCCGCCCTTGACCCCCGATGAAGCCAGGTTGGCGAGAGCGTCCGAGGCCACGTTCGTACCGACAGTGGACTTCCAGGTCACCGCTCCGCGCAACGGGTAGTTGATCGATGCAGACAACATGGCAGCCGCCGTTGCCTCCGACGCGCTGGCCTCAAAATGCACGCCCAGTTCATTGAGAATGACTTCGGCGTCGGCCAGGACATCCATCAGATGCGAGATGGGGGCGCCTTGGTAGCCGCCCACGTATGCCACGCCCGATTGCAGCAGCGCCTTGGTGACCGCGAGTATTCCCTCACCGTGAAATTCATCGCCCTCGCCCAGACGCAGCGACTCGACTTCTTTGGCAAAGGACCGCTCGGCCATGCTCAGCTGCTCATGCCGGGACGAGCGCGAGCACGCGCAGCGGGCTGCCGGAGCCGTTGACGATCTTCAAGGGCGGGGCGATGACGATGGCGCCGGTCGGCGGCAGCTTGTCTAGATTGGTAAGGCTCGCGAGCCCGAAACGGTTCGAGCCGTGCATGATCGTATGACAGGGAAACATGGGATCGAA
>JAYTXS010000036.1:0-5977 GCA_043742845.1 Gammaproteobacteria bacterium | reverse complement strand
CCCCGCACGGGGTCCGCCCGCGCTGAACCCGCTGCCGCGGCCGCCGAACTGGTCGCGCGCTTTCGGCGCCAGCGGCCGTTGCGCGCCGGGTCGCTGATCGTGACCCTGTTTGGCGATTCCATCATGCCGCGGGGCGGCGCCATCGCTTTGGGCAGCCTGATCGCCCTGGCGGAGCCCTTCGGACTCAACGAGCGATTGGTGCGCACCGCCACCGCCCGGCTGGCCAAGGACGGCTGGCTCGAGGGGCATCGCGCCGGCAAGCTGAGCGAATATCGGCTGTCAGACGACGGTCGCGAGCGCTTCGCTGAGGCCACCAAACGCATCTATGGCACACCCGACACGCAGTGGTCGGGCCGTTGGACGGTGATCGTTCTTCCGCCCATGCGAGCGGCAGAGAGAAAGGCCCTCCGTGACGAATTGCTGTGGCAGGGATTTGGCCCTCTCTCGAACAACGTATTTGCGCACCCGCAACTCGATTCCAGCGTGTTGCAACTGTCGCGGCGCCCGGGCGCGCCGCTCTCCAAAGTCATTGTATTCGACGCCAGCTTGGGCGACGACGACGCGCCACAACGGTTGGTGAGCCTAGGCTGGAACCTCGAGGACCTGGGACGCCGCTATCAGTTATTCGTGAAGCGTTTCGAGCGGGTACGCGATGCGCTGCCGGCAGTTCCCCATCTCGATCATCAGGCCGGCTTCATCGTACGCACGCTGCTGATTCATGAATATCGTCGCCTGCACCTGCGCGACCCGCTCCTGCCGCAGCGGCTGCTGCGCGCCGACTGGCCGGGAACCAAGGCGGCAACGCTGTGCCGAGAAATTTATACGCACGTGTTCGCCGCCTCGGAAAAGCATCTTTCACGGGTGGCGGCTCAGCTCAACGGGCCATTGCCGGCGCCGCACGCTGCAGTAATGCAGAGATTCGGCGGGATACAACGACATTGATTCGTGCGGCGAAGTTGCGCCTCAGGTCTTGTCCGTCGGCCACTGTTCCAGAGCGCCCACTACCGAGCTGAGAAAAGCGTTCGCCTGGAAGGCATCCAATGCGCGATGGTCGATGGTAAGGGTGAGATAGCACATTGAACGCACGCCGATGGCTTCGACGCCGTCGATGTCGAGCACGCATACACGGCGCTCGACCTTGCCGATTCCGAGAATCGCCACCTGCGGTTGATTGATGACGATCGGCGTCGCCAGCAGGCTGCCGCCCACTCCATGGTTCGAGAGAGTGAAGGTGCCCCCACGCACGTCCTCGGGTGTGAGTTTACCGGCACGCGCCGCTTCCACCAAGCGACCGAGTTGCTGCGCCACACTGAACAAATTCAATTCCTGCGCGCGGTGAATGACCGGAACGATCAAGCCTTTGTTGCCGAGGGCCGTGCCGACGCCGATGTTGACGTCGCCGTGAAGCTCGAGCGCGTCAGAGTGGAAGGTGGCATTCACCTCCCGGTGGGTGACTAGCGCGCGCGCGCAGGCGCTGATGAAGTACGCAGTCAGCGTCAGACGCGCACCGCGCGCTTCATAGTCGGCGGCATGTCGCGATCGATGCGCCAGCACCCGCGTGAGGTCCGCCTCGAACAAGGTGGTGACATGCGGGGCGTCCGCCATGCTGCGAGCCATGTGCTCGGCCACGCGCCTGCGCATGGCCGTGTGCGGCACGCGCTCATCGCTCGCCGCCGCCGCATGCCGCGTCACATCCTGCGCCGTGACGCGGCCATCGCGCCCGCTGCCCACGATGTCGGCCGCGACAAACGAGTGTTCTTGAAGCAGCCGCCGCACCACGGGACTCAAAGCTTGGGGCGAATGATGTGTGGTAGCAAGCGTCGCCGTCGCAACGCGCGCAGGGGATGGCGCCATCGGTGGCGCCGCTGGATCGGCTGCGAGACTTGACTCGCCCGGCAGACTCAAACGCGCCAGCACTTCATCCGGATTCACTTCCGCATTGACTTGTTTTAGGATCTCGACCAAGGTCCCGCTGACCGGCGCAGCAACCTCAACGGTGACCTTGTCGGTCTCCAGTTCCAGCAGGGGCTCATCCTGTGCAACCGGGTCACCGACCGCTTTGCACCAGCGCAGCACGGTAGCGCGAGTTCCTTCCGCATTGGGCGGGACCAGCACATCGGCCAAGAGGGGCATCGTCAAGTCTCGGCCAGCGTGCGAATTGCGCGCGAAATCGTCTCGACGCTCGGTAGGACCTCATCGAGCAACGATGGATTATGAGGACTCGGGACGTCCGGCATCGCGAGCCGATCGATTGGCGCATCTAAGTCGAAGAAGGCCTCCTTGGCGATCACTGCCGCAATCTCTGCGCCGAACCCCGCGGTCATGGTGTCCTCATGAACGATCAGGCAGCGGCGCGTCTTGCGTACCGATGCCAGCGTCGCCTCACGATCCCAGGGGCACAGCGTGCGCAAATCCAAGAGATCGGCAGAGACACCGGTACCGGCGATGGCTTGCTCGCAACGCTCGACCATCGCGCCCCAGGTCACCACCGTGAGAGTACTGCCCTCCCTCAACAAGCTTGCCTTGCCGAACGGCACCACGAATTCATCGCCGGGATAGGCGCGCCGCGCCCAGCTCCCATCGAGCATCGATCGATGCTCGAAGAAAATTGTCGGATCATTTCCCCGTAATGCACTGCGCAACAATCCCACTGCATCCTGGGCGTTGGAAGGCATGACCACCCGCCAACCGAGCCCATGCAGCCATTGCACTTCGTTGGATTGACTGTGCCAGGGATCGCCGCACTTGAAAAAACCGCCGGGAATGCGCACTACCATCGGGGCCGCAAAACGATTCATGGTGCGCCAACGCATGGTTCCGCAGTCGTTAAGCTGTTCTGCGGCAGGATCTGCATATTTTCGAAATTGGATTTCCGGCACCGGCATAAGCCCCGCCGCCGCCATGCCCACCGCGCGGCCGATAATTCCTTCCTCCGACAGACTGGTATCGAACACCCGGCCGCTGCCGAATTTTTCCTGCAACCCGAGAGTCGCCGCGTGCACCCCGCCCTTGCGACCGACATCCTCGCCAAAAATGAGCATTCGCGGATTCACGCTCATCTCATGCTCGAGCGTACGCCGCACGGCAGTGACCAGGTTGATTCGCGGTCCCTGCGTACTCGCAAGCTCGCTGCCCGCGGCGGGGATGAATCCTGCGCCGCGCGTTCCGCCCTGCTGCTGCAGTTCGAGGGAGCCATCGGCGGCCAATTCCGAAAATACGAAGCGTGTTGCGCGCCCCGGCGTAGGCTGCGGGCGCCTCTCGACCGCGGCCAGCGCCTGCCTCACGGCAGCTTGCGCCTGCGACATCTGTAGATCCCACTCGGCGGCGGAAATCAGGTCCGGCACCAATTGAGCGCGCAACCTCGCCATCGGATCGCGCTGTTTCTCATCCGCAATTTCGTCGGCGTTCTTATAGGTCTGGGTATCTTGCCCCGAGTGTCCGGAAAGGCGCGGCACCCGCAGCCGGATCAATGCTGGACCGCCGCCGCAGCGGACTCCACTGACGGCACTTTCAATCAGCGCCGCGGTGCCCAGCGGATCGTCGGAGTCACCGTCCAGCACCCGCAGTCCACGAAAGCCCTCGAGATTCTTCGCTATATTTCCGCCAGGGGTTTGTTGTCGCGACGGCACTGAAATCCCATAGCCGTTGTCCTCGATAAAGAACAGCAACGGCAGCCGCTCCGTCGTCACGATGTTGAGCGCCGCCCAGAAGCCGCTCGTGGCAGTGGAAGCGTCTCCGCCGTGCGCCACGGCAATACTGTCGTCACATTGTTTGTCACCGAGCACCGAACTGCGGTAGCGCAGCGCCTGCGCCCAGCCCACCGCAGGCGTGTACTGCGTGCCCACCCCACCACACACCGGCAGCACGCAAGGGCCCGACTTGCTCGGCAGGTTGAATACCACGCCGATGTCGCGCCCATCGCTCATGCCGCCGGCACGCATCATGGTTGCGCCCAGCGCGTCCTCCAGTTTCAACCCAAGGCCCAGCAGCAAAGGCCGTGACCGATAGTAGGCGCCGACGCCATCGTGAGCTCCCGTGAGTTGTTGAGCCAACAGCACCTGTGTGAGTTCATGCCCACGTGCCGAAAACTGGTACAGCACCTTGCGCTCCGGCACCAGCGTCGACTCTTCAAGCTCGTCGAGCGCTCGCGAGGTAGCCATTTGACGCAGCACGGCTCGCCAATCGAGCGAGCCACCATTTGAGTGACTCGACACCAGTTTAGGGCGTGCATTCATAAGCAAATGCTAGGTCATGACCTTGGTCATAACTCTCCAAAACTACGATATAATTCGTGAATAATTAGTGATAATCTCTAATTAATTGTTCTTTTGGAGTGTAAACATGGAGTTTGATCGCTACGATGCGCGAATCCTTGACGCGCTGCAGCGTGATGGGCGCCTACCCGTGGTGGAACTCGCCGAGTCCATAGGCCTATCCCCCACGCCCTGCGCACGGCGCATCAAGGCCCTGGAATCAAGCGGAGCGATCGAAGGTTACGCCGCCATCCTCAATCCCACTCGCATCGGTCTCGGGGTACTCGCCATCGTCCAGGTCAAATTGACCGAGCACACCGACGAAACGATTGCGAAATTCGAGAGGGAGATACTGCTTATGGACGAGGTCACCAAGTGCTTTGCAATGACGGGAAGCTATGACTTCATTCTCGAAGTGTATGGCAAGGACTTGGATGCTTTGAGCAATGTGGTTCTGAAGAAGTTGATCCGGGTGCCGAATGTGCGCGACATGCAATCCAGCGTGGTGCTCGCCACGGTAAAGCGCATCGCGCGAATTCCTCTCGGACACTTGCAGCTGTGACGCGACCCTCTGCATGGCTGGTAGCCTCCTGTCTGCTGGCGGTGTATGTCATCTGGGGCACGACCTACTTCGCCATCAAGGTCGGAATCGAAGGTTCGCCACCCTTTTTTCTGATTGGAACGCGTTTTATGGTGGCGGGAGGCCTGATGCTTGGATGGCAATTGCTTCGCCGTCGGGCCATGCCGACGGCCCGCCAATGGCGAGGCGCCGCGCTTCTGGGATTTCTGTTACTCGTGGCCGGCAACGGCGCTGTCGCCGTCGCCGAACGTTGGGTGAGTTCCGGCGCCACCGTGGCCCTCATCAGCGTCATGCCGCTGGCGACCGCGCTTTGGTCCGGCGCTTTCGGCGCATGGCCGCAGCGCCTGGAATGGGGCGCCATCGTTCTCGGCAGCGTCGGTGCCGCAGTGATGTTGATGGGGCGTGATCTGCAGGCCAGTCTGCTGGGAACGATGGTGATCTTGTTCGGCATCTCATCTTGGTCGTTGGGCACCGTGTTGGCACGCCGCATCGATATTCCGCATGGGCCCACCGGGTTTGGCGCCGAGATGCTCGCCGCCGGGGCGTTGGCGCTCGTGGTCAGTGCGGTGCTCGGCGAGCATTGGGTCTTGCCGCATTCGCCGCGCGTCTGGTGGGCGTGGGCTTACCTGGTGGTTTTCGGCTCCATGGTGGCGTTCTCAGCCTACCGCTTCCTGGTCGAGCGTGTTTCGCCGACACTGGCGACGACTTACGCCTACGTCAACCCTCCCGTCGCCTTGTTCGTCGGTTGGTGGCTGGGACGCGAGTCATTCACTGTGAACACGCTGATGGGTCTGCCCATCGTACTCGCCGCCATTGCCCTACAGGCATGGATTCAGTCGCGACCTCGCGGCCCTTAAGTCGTCGTCGGGGCCTTACTGAGTAAGCTTGCCAAAAAGAAAGCGCGCTTGTGCTCGGCGAGCAAAACAAAATTCGGGGACCGGTGAAACGCTCGGTGAATTCTTAAAGTAAGTTTCGTGTCCTTGAGCGGCAAGGGAAAGTAGTGATTGACGAGCAGTAAAATGCCGTCGGGAGCGAGCAGTTTCGATATCTCAGCCACAGCGTGCTCGAGCGCAGCATCGCGGATCGGCGCCGGCAGATAGTAAATGGTGTCCGCTACCACGATGAGATCGAATTCCCCGGTTCC
>JAYTXS010000035.1:0-1528 GCA_043742845.1 Gammaproteobacteria bacterium | reverse complement strand
GGTGTTGGCGAGATAATCCATGACTTCATCAGCGGATTTTCCTGCGGCAAGCAGGCGCCGCGCCTGCTCCAAGGTCTGCACACGGATCTCATCGGCTTGTCGACGCAGCGCTCGGATGGCGGGCCCGGCGTCGTGCGCGCGGGAGTCGGTGAGAAATCGCGCGACTTCCTCGTCGATGAGGAGCCTTGCCCCGCCCGCGGCTACCTCGCGCTGCTGCCGGTTCTCGTCAATGAGCTGTTGCAGGTCGTCGATCGAAAATAAGTAAACATCTTCCAGGTCTGCCACCCCTGGATCGATATCGCGCGGCACGGCCAAATCCACCATAAAAATCGGCCGTCGGCGCCGGGCGCGAATGGCGGTTTCTGCCGCACTCTTGATAATGAGCGGCTCGGGGCTGGCGGTGCAGGCAATCACAATGTCGGCCTGCGCCAGTTCCTTGTCGAGATCCTCGAGCCCAACCGCCTGCGCCTTGAGCTCAGTGGCCAGAGCCTGCGCCCGGCTCAGGGTGCGGTTGGCGATCACCATTTGCTTGACTCCGGCAGACATAAAATGACGCGCCACGAGCCCATTCATGTCGCCGGCCCCGATCAGCAGTGCGCTCTGAGCGCTGAGGTCCGAATAGATCCGCCGTGCCAGACTCACGGTCGCGGAGGCGATCGAGACCGCGTTTTCGCCGATGCGGGTCTCCGAGCGCACGCGCTTGGCGGCCGAAAAAGCTGCTTGGAACAGCTTGTTGAGCGCAGGTCCGGTGCTGCCGGCCTCTTGAGCCACGCGATAGGCGTCTTTCAGCTGGCCTAGAATCTGCGCCTCCCCGAGTACCATGGAATCGAGTCCCGAAGCGACGCTGAAGGCATGTTCCACCGCGCGCTGTTCTTGGTGAACATACAGGCTGGCGGCTAGGTCGAGGTTGTCTCCGTGGTGCCGTTCGAGCCACTTCGATAGCTCCGCGCCGCTGGCGGAACCCGCCCAATACACCTCGGTGCGATTACAGGTGGAGAGGATTACGACCTCAGCGACCCCGACCTGTTCTCGCAAGGTACGCAGAGCGCCAAGCAACCGCTCCTCGCTGAACGCCACTTTCTCGCGCAGGGAGACCGGTGCGGTCCTGTGATTGATGCCGAGGATGCTGAATGCCATTGATGCGCTTGTGGGCCGTAACCCTCTGATTCTGGTGGAGGAGGTGCTGCGAGATCAAGCTGGATTGAGCGGCATCGGGGTACTCATTTCGTTATAGTGCGGCCGTGTTCTCGATTTTAAACCTAGCTAGGGCGTCGCTTATGTGTGGGCTCGCGGCCTGTGCCGCGTGCGCTGCCATCGACCGCAAGGCGCTTGAACCTACGGCTCCGCAGTCATTTTATACCGTCACGGCCGAGATAGCCCTGGCGCGTCATCAGCCGCGCGTGGCGGCGCTGCAATATGCGGCAGCAGCGGCGAACGCCACCGACTTGGGGCTGCTGGAGCGCGCGGCGGATGTCGCGGCCGAATCCTTGCAGCCGTCGCTGGCAGAGCAGATTGCCGGGCGCTGGAT
>JAYTXS010000034.1:0-3639 GCA_043742845.1 Gammaproteobacteria bacterium | reverse complement strand
ACGGCCCTATATACCAGCTCGGGCCAGGGGCCCGCCGGAATGGCAATTCCTCGTCGGGGAAGATCCTCCAACTCATAGCCTGCTTCGTCGCTTAATGCTTGCTGCAGCGGCCAAGGCGACTCACCCGCGGTGAGTGTGTCGGGCAGCATCCCTTGCGGTATTCCTGCACTTTGAGCGACGCATTGGAAGCGCTGCTCTGTGTCCTGCAGATACAGAACCGAGAACGGTAGGTCCAGAGGATATTGGTCCAGCACTTCGCACACACGCTTGCAGCTTTCCTCGACCGTTTCTATTCTCATGGATCGCGCAGCCAAGTCGCGCAGAATCCGCAGCCTTCGTTCACCGATGACTCGATCGGTCACCTCCGTGACGACGCAGAGCATTCCTGAGACCCGACTATCGTCGTTGTAAACGGGGCTATACGAAAATGTGTGGTAGGTTTCCTCCGGGAAGCCGCTGCGCTCGAGAAAAAGCAGCAGGGCCTCATCCCACGTGGCTTGTCCGAGTTCGAGGACACGGGAAATTCGCGGGCCGATATCCGGCCAAATTTCTTCCCACACCTTGTCCGATCTGGCGCCCAGTACCCAGCTTCCTTTGATGCCCACGGTGGGTAGGTAGTCATCATTGCAGAAGAACGTAAATTCCGGTCCCCATAGCATCCACATCGCATAGCGTGAGTCGAGCATCACGCGAACGATGGTCTTGAGGGATTGAGGCCAACTCACCGGCGTTCCCAGCGGAGTCTTGCTCCAGTCCAGTGCCCGCATGCGGGCGCCCATCTCACCACCGCCGGCTAGAAAACCGAGTTCTGAGGCACCGCCCACGGCTTTTGAAAGAGCCGGATGGGTTGCTGTATTCATCCTAATCCTCTAATAGGTTATGTAATTTAATCAGGTGGTTAAGAATTCTTATTAATGTTATTACGGGTAATCAAACCAGGGGTATGGTGACGTTAAAAATGGCACCCGCCTTAGACGTTGAGGTAAGGACGGCGTCGCCTTTCAATTGCCGCACCCGATGCAGTATGGATAGCGTCGTAACCGATACCTTCTGGTGGCCTTCGGCTTGGACGGGTTGGCTCCCATTTACCCTCATTTGGAGGCGAAACGCGCCATCCTTCACGGTCACCACCAGGGTCAGCGCACTGATCGAATCGCGTTGCAGGGCCAGATTGAACAGTTCCTGTGCGATGCGGAACACAGTGATTAAACGGTCAGCGTCCATCTCCGGTGCTGATGCGGGGAAGTTTTCGGTGTACTTGATGGCGGCTCGCTTACAACCGAGCCGGAACTGCCAGCTCAGCGCCGCAAGCAACCCCATGGAGTCGAGTAGCGTAGGGCGAAGATCCTCCACGATTTTTCGGGTCAGATCGATAGCGCCGCGCAATCCGTCGTTGACCCTTGCAAGTCGCATGACCGTGTCACCGGGCAGCATCTGCTCGTGCTGCTCTATCCACGCTACGTCCATCATCGCGCCTATCACAGAGCCGCCCAATTCGTCGTGTAACTTGCGTGCCACCGAACTGCTTCGGCGTTCGCCGTCCGCTTGAAGAAAAGTGACCAGGGCATCGAGCTCTGCGACCGTCGGCGCTTCATTGCCCATAACACATATCCTTTCGTGAAAAAGTCTTCAATTCAAATAAGACAGCATAGGCATATACACTTGGGTTTCTAGGGGGATCGGCCATCGATACCAGTCAGACACTTCCTACGCCCACAAAGGCGGGCCGCCGGCCGGGGCTGCCTCGGGCGATATCATCCGGCCGACGCTCGTTTTTAGGGCGCTAGCGCGGGGTAATAAACGCGCACGGCCGTAAGATCGTTCGCATCGACCGACACATCGAGGCGGCCTCCGTTAAATTGCGCCCAAGCCTGCGTCAGCGACAGCAGCAGTTCGCGAGGGGACGCGATGGCGTGCGGACTTCCCCAGATCTCGTCGAGCGTGGGGATCACCGGGCAGGGCACGACGGACGAGTATTCGATCAACACATGCAGATTCGATCTCGTCACTGTGACGCGGACGCTGGTGCCGGCGGCTAGTCCGTCGGTGAGCGTGATGCTCAGGCCCAGAAGAAAGAGGTGAATCTTGTGGGCTTGCGCGAGCACGAGAATGTCGTCCGGCGCCTGCAATTCGATGGCAATGGATCTGTTCGCGACGTCGTTTTGGATGAATCGCAAGATCTCGCCTAGCAGTACTCCGACGTTGACTCGGACCGCTGTTTCCGGTCTCGGCGTCATCTGATCCACCAGCTCGACCAAGTATTTCTCATGTTTGGCCAGTGCGCCCGTGGCGAGACCTGCGGCCTTATCCATCAGGGCTGAATTGGCGGGGCTCTTAGCCGCACGCGATAACAATTCGACACCGACATACAGCGCCTGCAGGCCGCCGCGGATGTCGTGAACGTAGGAGAGTCGGCAGCGCTCACTGATCAGCGCGTAAGCTGCTGCCTCTAACAAGTCCATGGGCGTGATCGCTTTCATGGGTGATTGATGGACGTGGCGTCCGCTACATGGCAGGCCTTGCAGCCTGACACTGGCCCATGCTGCACGAATTGCGGCTCGGGGTTGCGATGGCAATTGAGGCAAAAGCTGTGGAACCTCGCCTCTACCCCGACTTTGATGTTTGTGCCGGCGGCCCGATGGCAGTGAATACAAGCGTCGAATCCGCGGCCATCCGCGTAGTTGTGGTGGCAGGCCAAGCAGTTGACGGCTACATGTTTGGAGTGATCAAACGTCAGGGGCAGCATCTGTGCGCGAGACAGCAGCGGTTCGCGCAGTGCGACGACAGCGCGCCCGGACCCCAAGGTGGCGAGAGCCAGCATGGTCGCGCCAATCACGCCCACGATAATCGTTGAATGACGGCCGAAGACTGAGCGGCGTACCGTACTGTCGGACGCAGCGCTCTGCACGCTGCGCCGGCGCAGCAGCAGTAGGGCGATCCCGCCGGCGGCCACCGCGCAGAGCAGGATTCGCGCGCCGTAGCCATTGGTGTAGCGGCCTGTGGTCAGCACATGCGCCACAAGCAACGCCAGCAGGAGGCAGCCCAGTATGACGTGCGTGGCCTGGAAATTGCGGTGGCTGCGCCAGAGTCGCCGACGCAGACCCGCCACGGAAGTCACCACCACAATGAGCAGCAGCACAAATGCCGCTATTCCCGCCAGTTGGTACAGCGGCAACGTGGGTTTCAAGTACTCAACGACGGTATGGTCGGCGGCCAGAGCCACAACGATGTGCAGTCCCGCCACTGTGCCGGCAATAAAGCCCAGCACTGTATGGCGGCGTAGCGATAACAGCGCGGGAGGCGCCGCTTCGCGCGGCCGGACTGGGCACCCGCAAAGCGCGAGACAGGCAAGCAAACCCGCCAACCCGAGAATTTCCGACAATTCCCAACCCCAGCGCGTGAAGCCGGCGAACAGTGGCAGCGCGGCGATCACCGCCCAGCCCAGCCCCACGGCCACGTAACGCCGATCTGGCAACTTCATAGCGCGGAGCGGTGCGGCAACAGCAACCCGCTGCGCCCGCAGCGGGCGCAGGGAATCTGCTGGTATCGATCAGCGACAGGCGTGTGCATGCGAGCGCATTGTTACCTCCAAGGCGTTGCGGAGTCCAGCAGCAGCATCGCCCGCTTCGCCGTGGCAGA
>JAYTXS010000033.1:0-6438 GCA_043742845.1 Gammaproteobacteria bacterium | reverse complement strand
TTATGCGCACTTTCATGACGTCGTCATTGGCGACGGAACGCTGCCGCTGCCGATATTGGAAGAGCGCGTCAATGCGTGGATTGCCCAAGAGAAGCGCGGTAGCTGACGGCGCCTATGATTCCCTGAAGCAAGAGTTACACCATGTATATCAAAACAAGATCTGTATCGACTGCCGTGACAATCGTCACCCTTCTCATTTGCTGTATCCACGCGCAAGATCGAGTTTTTGCGTCTGACGCAACTGTGGACAAAGCGGACAAAGCGGAGAAATCGGACAAAGTGACAATGAAGCGCGTAACGGGAATCGGCGGGGTCTTCATCCGCGCCAAGGATCCGGCCAAACTGCGCGCGTGGTACAAAACGCATCTCGGCATCGACGTACAGGTGTGGGGAGGCACGGCCTTTCGGTGGGCCGATGCGGCCCGTACTCCTGCCAATGGGTCAACCGCCTGGTCAGTCAGTAACGGTTCCGATTTTGCTCCGAGCAACGCCTCGTTTATGATCAACTACCGCGTCGCGGATCTTCGCGGGCTGCTGAAAGCGCCTCGCGAAGAAGGCTGTGAGGTGCTCGAGAAGGTAGATGAGTCGCAATACGGTAAGTTCGGCTGGGTGATGGACCCGGAGGGAAATAAAATTGAGCTATGGCAGCCGCCGGAGGGTAAGTAGGGAGCTAGTTAAGTACCGCGTGAGCCGGCAGGTTTACGGGTAAGCCAAAAATCCAGCGAGAGTGCGCCGGCTCCCGCGATCGCCAGCCAGAGGAACAGGGCGAGGTATTCGGTTTCGTCAAAGCCCAACAAGGATTCGAGCGAATCGACTTGATCCCACTTAGCCGACGCAATGGCGACGATCATGGTCACCCCGAGCGCTCCGGCGGAAATGCGGGTTAGAAATCCAACGAGCAGGAACAAGCCGCCAAAAAATTCGACCCCAGAAACGAAAGGCGCTAGAACTTGCGCGGCGGGAATGTGCCAGCTTACGAAATTATCCGTAGTCGCGGCGAGATTGTGAAGCTTGGCCCAGCCGCTTAGGAGGAAGACGTAGCCCACCACTATGCGGGCCACGAGAGGCGCCAACGCCTGCAGGTACGACGCGACTCGTTCGGGCCATACAATTAACCAGTCTTTGATTGTTTTCATTGCAGTCCTATATTAGCTTGTTAAACGGCAAAGCTCGGTTTGTAGAGATGACCGTGTCTGGGCCTACTTTATTTCTGCAAGACCGATACCGGCGATCGCCGCGGCAACGTTTATCGATGCCGCCTATCGGCCAGGCCTCAGCTCACGGCGCCTCGCGGTGACAGTTTCCGCACGGCGTCAAGGCAACTCTCGCAGCGCTTTCGAAACTCCTCGCTCAATCGCGAATCTTCGCAGAGCCGTAGCCAGTAGCGCTCGGCCAGTTCGCGCGCCCGCGGCCACACGGACAAGGTACTGGCTGTGGCACCGGAGGGCTCGAATGGCCGTTCGATCAGTTGGCCGGCTTGAGGTGCAAAGAACATCGGCAGCATGTCATAAATCGGTGCCAACTCGAACGGACCCTCATAGTCATCGAAGAGAGTGATGTTGCCGAAGTGCCGGTCGGTGTTCGCGATGAGACTTCCAAACGTATCAACCAGGATGATTCGTTCGAGGTCCTGCGCGCAGAGGAGTTGCTGCGCGTGCAAACGCTGCGCGCTCAGGCTCCAGCGGCCGAGCTTCCCGTATCGGGCTGCATCGAGACTATGAAGCGACACCACCCCGAGCCGCCCTTCTGCCCCCAGCCGATCGAAACGTTCGGACTCGAGAAATACTTGCCCGGCAAATTCGAACACCTCGCTGCGTGCCGAAGCGATGCCGCTTTCCGTGAGCATCTGGGCGGCGATGAATTCTGCGATCAGAAGATCTGCCCATCGGGCTCCTAGTGGAGTGTCGCGCCGCGGGGAGAACTTCACTAGGACAGGGGTGGTATGGGCACCTCGAGTGATCCGGGCACTGAACTTCGGATGCTCTCCATGCGCGGAGGATCCGGGCGACGCGCCGAACATCGCCGCTTGCGCGAGTGCGGGATATTGGGCCGCCCGTTCCTCACTCCGTACGATTCGCGGTCCATGAGCGGCTGACAGGTATCTGTCCACGGACTCGGTGCCGAGGATCAAATTGCCGACCGAGTCAGATCCGCGCTGGGTTTGGAAGATCAGAGCATGATCTTCGGTCCAGTCCTGCACGCGTGCGGGCAGCGCAAGCTCAGGATACGTTGCGGGAATAGCGCGACCCAAAAAGCCGGCAGGCCGTGCGTCCTGCAAGAAATATGGGATGCCGTGAGTCAGGCCCTCAATGCGCACCGGGCCGCCGCGAACAACGAAGTGCTGGGGGGCAACAGCGTGGAATGTGCCTAGTTCACTGACCGCGCTTTGGGCATCGACCTTGTACAGCGGCCAGGATGACCCCACGGAACCGACATTTCGAGCGAGTCCCTAGCGCGCGCCTCGCGTGCGGCCAAGCAGTCGCACAACCTGTCCCGACTGCTGCAGGGGTTTCAAGGTACGCGAAACGTTGGTTTGGTGGATATTGAGAGCTTGGGCAAGCTCAAGTGCCGCCACCGGCCCACGGGCGAGGAGGTTGAGGATGGAGGACGCTTGGCGAGAAATTATGCATAAATTATCGCATAGATTTAATATCTATACGAATTCAATATAATCAATAGGTTATGTAGACAATACTTGGTTATTCGCATAGATCTCAAGGGGACGATCACGATCGCCGCGTACGCGGAGGCTTACCTGGCGCCGACCACTGCAAGAGCTCGAATACGCCGTTCGGACCGAGCCGCCAGCGCCAATGCCGCGAGCACAATGACGTAGCCTAAGACGACGGTCGAAGCGAGCGCCGGTGCGAGGCCCGCATCGGCGGAGAAAATATGCGCGGCGGCGACAGCTACTGCGGTCGGACCCAATCCTGCGCCGAGCGCTACGTTCAAGAAGAAGCTCATGGACATGGCAAGGCCGCGCGAACTGCTAGGCACGATATCGAGAATCGCGGAGAAACCCACCGCGGTCACGATGCCCGACAGGGCGAAGTACAGCGGTATTCCCGCGAGCACTTGACCGAAGTGCGGTGAATTCATGAGGAGTGACGCCGGCAGGATCAACAAGGCTGCACCGCCGCATACCCAGAGCTTGCTCGACCATCCGCCACGCAGGGCGGCGCGGTCCGCCAGCACGCCGCCAATGAGTACGCCCCCGCCAAAGCCAAGCGTCAACAGCAAACCCAATTCGATGCCAACCTGCGCAGAATTCCTTCCGAACTCGCGAATCAGCAACGTCGGCGACCAGGCTCCCACCGCGTTGTCCGCAAACGACGCCGCTGCGAGCACGATGTAAATAGGCACTACCTTGATCCACGCGCCGCTCCGCCCGTGCCGGACGGGAGCCCGCGCGTCTATGGGTGAGGAGTCGGTCGCTGAGGAGTCTTCAGTGGCGCGCCGCAACGGCTCACGAATCAACAGAATCACCAGGGCCCACAGCAGTCCGGGCGCTCCGATCGTCAGCAACACCAAACGCCAGGGCGCGAAGCCACCCAAGAGGGTGCCGGCGAGCGGCGCCAGTTCAATGGCATGCAGCACGCCGCCGCCGATGAGGATGGCGACGCCGTTGCCCATGGCGATGCCGCTCAAGAAGAAGCCGACCGCGGTACCACGCCGGGAGGGCGGGAAATAATCGCTAATCAGTGAGATGGCGGCCGGCGATAGCGCCGCTTCCCCCAGTCCGACGACAATGCGGCTCGCAAAAATCTCTGGGAAATGGCGCGACAGCCCGCAAGCGATGGTGCCGAGACTCCATACCACGATGCCGGCGAGAATGAGATTGCGACGTGAAAATCGGTCGGCCATCAGCCCCAGTGGAATACCGGCGATCCCGTACACGACCGCGAACGCGGTACCCAGGAGCAGGCTGATTTGCGTGTCGCTGATGCCGAGTTCGCCGCGAATCGGATCGACCAGCAGACTCAATACCTGGCGATCGGTGTACGAGAGGACCGCCGTCGCAATCAGAATTGCAACGACCGTCCATGCGTAGCCGCGAGTCGGATAAGTCTCCATGGAATTCATCGTCACCCCGAAGGCAGCTGCCCATTCTTAGGCAGTTATCTTAGCATCCGGCAGATTGGGCTTTGACAGTGGCAGGCATGTCGATAGGCATATGCGGCGATGTCCAATGTGGTGCAGATGCGACAGTCGTTGCGTTACGGGCAACGACGCGGCCGTGCCATGTCATTGCAACAGTGCGGCGAGGGCGGGAGTATCCACGTGGTGCAACGACCACATTCCGCATCATTCGAGGATAACGAAATGCAAGCGATGAGCCTGGTGAGGACCGCTGCAGCAGCGATGGGCATGGCGGTACTGCTGCTGTTTCCCGCTATTCCCGCGCGAGCCGATGCGCCGGATCCTCTGGTCGCCATGTTTGTGTGGTGGAACGCAGCCTATCAACAGAAAGACGGATTCACGGCGGCGTCGTTTTCGCGTTTCTTCACGCCGGATGCCGTGATGCGCATCAACGGCAAAGATCGCAGCAAGGGCGTCGCGGACCTGGCCCAGCATTTTCGCGCCATTCAGGCCAGCACCGAAATGGTGGTCATCGATCTGCCCTTCATTGATGAGTTCACTTCCGCTGCGGGCGATCGCATCTTTACGCATCATTTCGTGCGTGCTCGCGAACACGGCAAGGACAGCCGCGAACGCGTCATGGGTTACGCCACCATCAAGCACGGCAGGATCGCGTTGATCAATTTCGTCAGCATTCCAGATCCGTTGCCCGACGGCGGCGAGAAGAACAAATGAACTAGCCTTTCGTGGGGAATGGCTCTATCGCCGCATCGCGTTCCGCGAGCGGCGCCGTAACCAATTATGGGAGATATCGATGATTAATGGCAACAAACTGTGTCCGCGTGAGAGGATCCGGCTAATCCTATGCGGATCGAGCGCGCTTATCGGCGCGACCTATGGCTTCGCGGCAATCGCACAGAGCGCGCCCAGCGATCAACTGGAGGAAGTAACAGTCACCGCGCAACGCCGCGAGGAGAATCTGCAAAACGTGCCGATCAGCGTCACGGTGTTCACCGCCGCAGCCATTACCGAACAGAATTTTCAAGGCGTGGAGAGTTATTTCGCGCAGACACCGAACGTGAGTTTTACGTCGCAGGGCACCCGCGACCGCAAAGAACTGGCGCTGCGCGGGATCAGCGATCAGCTTTCGCCCGACAATAACATCAAGGAAGGCAGCTTCGGGTTCTACATTGATGAATTCAATGTGGCGCAAGCGACTTCTAATCCTGAAATCGTCGACATCGATCGCATCGAAGTGCTGCGCGGCCCCCAGGGCACCTATTTCGGCCGCAACGCCGTTGGGGGCGCGGTCAACATCACCACCAAGCAGCCCACCAATGACTTCTTCGCTGAAGCCAGCGCTCAATACTCGAGCTTTAATACCGTCGATTCCCACGTCATTGTCAATTTACCGTTGATCGACAACAAGCTGGCCGTACGCATCGTTGCGCGCGACGAAACCAGCGACGGCAACATCAAGAACATCAATCTGATCGGTGGCGGTAACGACAGTAAGTATCAGTATGGCAAGATCATCGTTCGCTACACGCCGACCGACAATCTGACTATCGACACGACCGCAACAACCTCCAACGAGCACGTCGGTATGCGTAACGGCGTGCCTTCCGGAGTTCTCGGCGATTTCTCGGGCAGCGTGCTTTACAGCGGTCCGCCCTACAATGGCGCTGCCATCCCCGATGGCGTCGGCTTCTATCCGAACAATACTACCCGTGTGAACTTTGATCGTCCGCAGGACGATGGCACGCGGTTCAACTACGTCTCTAATCGCATCAAGTTCGCCGGGGACGCTTTCACCGTGACAAACGTGCTGGGTTATCTGTATTCGAACGAATTCGAAGGCGGCGACATCGATGGTTCGAGTCTCGATCTGTTTTACGAGAACGAATCGATCAAGCGCTCCAGCTTGAGCGAGGAAATTCGCGTGCAATCGATCCCGGGACATGTGATCGACTGGACCGGTGGCGCGTACTACGGGCACGACATCGGGCACTCGACGCAGTACACGTTTGCGGGGCCGGATAACCCCTTCGCATTGCCGGGAGGTACCGAGGTAACCTCGTCGCTGTCGGACGGCTCGGATATCAGCTACGCAGTATTTGGCGAGGGCGTATGGCATGCCAGCCCGGCCTTGTCGCTGACCCTGGGTGCACGTTACACGCACGAAAAGGTATACAACGATGGCTTCGATACTTCGACTGTCAACGGCGAAGTGGTGCCGAGCAATTTCGTCAATGGCTCCGCGACTTTCAATAATTTCTCGCCGCGCGCCACTGCTCTTTACGCTCTCTCCGATCAGCTGAATGTCTACGCCACTATTTCCAGAGGCTTTAAGGCGGG
>JAYTXS010000032.1:0-2509 GCA_043742845.1 Gammaproteobacteria bacterium | reverse complement strand
GACATCGCGGCGCATTGATCGGGTGCTAAGACGATCCGTCACCCTTTTTGGTCAAAGGCGTCGCCTTGAAGGGCTGCGCCGATGCAGGTCATGGTGGGTACAATGGGCCACATGGTTCACTTGGCTCATTCCCTACATCGCATCTTCGGATTTACCGCGTTCCGCCCCGGCCAGGAAGCGGTCGTGGGCGATGCCCTCGCAGGGCGGGACGTGATCGCTCTGATGCCCACCGGGGGAGGAAAGTCCCTATGTTTCCAGCTACCGGCGCTACTGCAGCCCGGCGTCAGCCTCGTGGTGTCACCGTTGATCGCCTTGATGCAGGACCAGGTGCGGCTTCTCGAAGACAACGGCATCGCCGCGACCTTCATCAACTCGTCGCTGCGCCGCGAAGAGGTTCAGCAGCGTATCGCGGGGATGCTTCAAGGCGCCTTCAAGCTGGTGTATCTGGCGCCTGAACGGCTCCTCATGCCCGAATTCCTCTCGGGCCCACTGGCACAGCTTGCGATAGGCCAGGGGATCAGCGCATTTGTCATCGATGAGGCGCACTGCGTGTCCGAATGGGGGCATGATTTCCGGCCAGAGTACCGTCAGCTATCGACACTGCGCGGACGCTATCCCCGCGTGCCGATACTCGCTTTCACCGCAACCGCAACGCCCCGGGTGCGTTCGGACATCATTGCGCAGCTGGGGCTGCGTGACCCTGCGGTGCACCTGTCGAGCTTCAACCGGCCCAATCTTTTCTACGACGTTCGCCAGAAAGACGCCGGCACCTATGCGGAGCTGTTGCGGATCGTAAAGGCCGGCGGCTCGGGCATCGTCTATTGCCTATCGCGCAAACGTGTCGAGAAAATCTTCGAACAACTGAGCTCCGACGGGGTCGGCGCGCGACCGTATCACGCGGGTTTGGATGCTGCCGAGCGCCGCGCGAACCAAGATGCCTTCATCCGCGACGATGTGCAGGTCATGGTCGCTACCGTCGCCTTTGGCATGGGCATCAACAAACCCGACGTACGTTGGGTCGTCCACTATGATCTACCGCGCTCGCTCGAGGGCTACTACCAGGAATCGGGGCGGGCCGGTCGGGACGCAGATCCGGCACGCTGCACGTTGTTTTATGGGCCGGCCGACATCCGCACCGCAGACTTTCTCATCCAGCAGAAGGTCGACCCGGACAGCGGCGAACCGCTCGAAGACGAACAGCGCATCGCCCGGCAGCAGCTGCGGCAGATATTGAGCTATGCGGAGTCAACCGAATGCCGTCGCGCCATCCAACTGCGATATTTTGATGAGGACTATGCACCGCCCTGCGGAGCGTGTGATAACTGCTGCGAGCCGCGAAAACTCGAGGACTGTACTCTCGAAGCAAAGCAGCTGCTGTCATGCGTGGCGCGCCTAATGCAGCGCCGTGAGCGGTTCGGAGCAGCACACATCATCGAGATACTGCGCGGGAGTCGCTCCGAGCGCGTGCTTTCGCGCAACCACGACGAGTTGAGCGTGTATGGCATTGGTAAAACTCGTTCCTTAGCCGAGTGGCGTACGCTCACCCGGACGCTGGTGCACCAAGGCCTCCTGGCAGAAACGCAGGACGGCTACCCGGTACTTAGCCTCAACGCCGAGAGCTGGCGGGTGCTCAAGGGAGAGCGCTCAGTGCAGGTGGCTCGTGCGGCACCGACCGCACCACCGACGCGACAGGAACGGCCTGCGGCAGCAGCCCTGCTTGGCAGTGAGGATAAGTCACTGTTCGATGTATTGCGCCTGATGCGCAAACAACTGGCCGACGAACACGGGCTTCCCCCCTACGTGATCTTTCACGATGCGACACTGCGTGACATGGCCCAACAGCGCCCCGCCACGCTGAATGAGTTCGCGCGCATTCGCGGCGTCGGAGAAGCGAAGTTGTCCCGTTACGGCGAGCGCTTCATCGACGCGATTCGTCAACACCCGCAACAGATCGATCGATAGCCGCCCCGTGTACTTGAAGGCGCTTGCTTCATGGAGCAGCCCTTTCTAGCACCAAGGATCGCGCATGATGGCCTGCGGGTCGGATGGAACGGTGAGCAGTCGAGCTTGGATCTCCGCCAATCGCGCCAAGCCGGCGGCGCGCGCGATGGTCATCTCTGGCAATCGGCTCGCAGCTCTTATCGTAAATATAGCCAAGATTGACCCCTGCATCTGCGTATCCGAGCGCAAGCGATGCTCTGAACAGCCTTTCAGCGCTTTGACAATCACGCTCACGGCCTCGAGCGTCGTAGAACCGGATCGCTAGTTTCCACAGAAAGAAGCTGTTCCCGGGATCACAATGCACAACCTGATCGACGTAATCGGCCGCTCTCCGATAGTCCGTATCGACGCCGATTCCCCGATCGTATACCGATGACAAATCGATCCAAGACCGGCAACTGCCCTGTTGATTGGCACGTTCCCAATATTGAATTTCTTTGGACGTGTCTTGCGGAATGACCGACGCCAGGTCCGCGGGCAAGCGGCTAGCCCCACCCAATGCGGAATC
>JAYTXS010000031.1:0-16262 GCA_043742845.1 Gammaproteobacteria bacterium | reverse complement strand
TATTTGTGCCGCCCGTGTACCGGCTCGATAAGTCTGGCTTCGAGCTGCCTCCTGTCACCGATGACGACTGGTGGCTGATCGAAAGTGTTGAAGATGACGGCGTGACCATTAAGGATCCGAGAAGCGGGCATTTCAGGCTGTTGGGTTATGACCACATCTACAAGTACACCAGCGACGGCGTCAAAGCTGGGGCGTCGCGTGGCCTTTTGTCATTGCACGTTCAGCTGACAGTGCAGGCTAACGACGTTCGGGTTACCCCCAACGCCCGCCCCGGCGAATCCGTGCCTCCGAAGAAGCCTGAAGTACATGAACTTGAAGTCGACCTTGGTTGGCCCGACAAAAGCGGATTACAAAAGCGGTTAGCGTTTGAAGGTTACTCGCTGGGTTGGACCCATCGGGCGCGCGGAAATGGTCTTATTGCTAGTGGCACTCACGAACGGGTAATGGAAGCTGACGGACGCGGCGGCTTTTCAACATTCAAGACGCCGGATGGAATGATATTGATTCAGTACCGGTAACCACTCAGGTCCTAGGGTCCATCAATAGAATGTCGAGTCCAGATGTCCAACAGCTTACCGTTTGAGTCGAATCCCCAGTTAATCTCCGTGTCGCTTGAAAGAACAAATAGTACGTTCGCGTCTCGGATCGCAGTCCATATCGAACGACTACCGACGACTACACCGTTGTCTTGGTTTAAGTAGCCGACCGTCGTCGATTGCGAGCAGCGCCAGTGCCTTTTGCCGCAAACCGCCAAAACAGTCTCAAAAGTAGAACCTACCGGTGTGATATTCAGCAGTTCTCGCCGAGATTCTCCCTCTGAGGTTAGTCGCACTGCAGTTACCAGAATCAAGACAACTACTCCAGCGGTAAAAAGACGCCACAGCATTAATGTACTCCGAAGATTTGGGGAGGAATGGGGTGGTTGTACCCTGGAGTGTAGCCACCCGTCGCCCCATACGCCGGCATCGAAAACCCGGCGGCTGCGCCAAGACCCGAGACAAAGCTATTTGAGTTAAACCCTACAGGAACAGACCCGATGTAATAGGGAAAGAGCGTGTATGAAAAGGGATCCGCGTTGTACGCGGCGGCTAGCGGCGCTTTATTACTACACGAACACATGGGCCCCGGCGGCCCAAGAGCATTCGACGCTACTTTACATTTCCCAAAAGCACAAAGTACGTTTGAGACTCGATCGCATCCTTAAAGTCCTTGTGCAGGACTTGATGCCCCCCATTTTCCGGAAGTCATTTCGAGCGATTAAGCGATTGGCGAAAGGCGAGAAAGTTAAAGTGACCGAAGTGTAGGCCACTGTGAATATTTTTCTGCAGCCGGCTCCCCTACGAGCGGCAATCATTAATTCGATAAAGCTCGCTCGGATCGGCAGCTATGGATTTCGTTTGAAGATCGGTGCCGTCGAGCGGCCCGCCTATGGATACATAATTTACAATGCCGCGCGCCTCGCGCGAAAGCTCAATCACGCACGCATCAGTATTTTAGAATTCGGGGTGGCTGGCGGCCGGGGGCTCCTCAATCTTGAGCCCAAACACTCTTCAGTGCGACGCGGCCATCATGAAGGGTGTGGCTGACCAAGCGTTGGACTACAGTTCTAGAATGTGAGAGGTTTTCACTTCGTCGGAACCGTTACGGCCAACCCAGGCCCAGTCTCGTTAAAGCAGCACCAGGAACGTCTGAATCCCCGATTCAGGAAATGGCACCTTATGCGTCAATCGGTGGAGGAGATTGCAGCTTATGAGGTACTGAACACTCGTCAGGGATCAGATAGCGGGGGGGGGGCGGTGGCAATGCGGTGCGTGACCGCTACCACCTGAGTGGCGGCAGATCGATTTTGGCTGAAGTCAACGCTGATGCGCTTTCCATCACTGGCAACGCGTGAGCTTCGTACGACAGTCATGCCTTGTGCGCAATTGGATTCAAGAACTAGAGCAACTGTAGCTTTCCCAGCACCAACCCACCGCGATCGCTTCCGCGCCGCCAATTCGATCATCCCCACACGCGGCGTCGACCATCTGCATCATTCGCACCGCTGGGGATCGAATCTCAAATTACGTCGGCTCGAGGCAAAATCAATATTCTGCCGTAAATAACCATGAAAAAGCCAAAGCTTGCCACCCACAAGGCGGCCGAGGCTACGAGTAGGTTCATCGACACAGCGCCGGCAAATTCTGCCGCGACTCGGATGACGGCCGCTGCTGTGATCATCAGGTAGATCGCCGTGGTGAAGTGATCCGCTTCCAGCGGCCGGCCCGTATGTCCACGCGCCACTCGAGTCATGACGGCAAGTACCATGGTGCCGATCGCGCCGGCGGTGAGCGCGTGGATGGCGGCGGCTCGCGGTACGGCATCGCCCAACAACGTCGCGCCCAGCAAGGCCACGCCGACTACGACCCAGGCATAGCCCAAATGCAGGACCGCCAGCAGCGGCTCGGAAACGCTCGCAAAACCGCGCCAGCGTGCGAGCCGCCAGAGATTGCACGCAGCGGCAAGGAGCAGCAGCGCGCCGATCCATCGCGACGCGGGAAAGAACGTCCAACCGAGAAGGCCGGTATGCAATGTGGCGAGCGCGGCGCTATCGATCCAACCATGCGCGGAGGGCAGCGCAGAGGCCCGGCGCCCAACCAGCCAGTTGCGTGTGAAGGAGGGAATGATGCGGCCACCGATCGCGGAGATGAGAGCAATGATCGCGGTGATGGCGAGGCGCCATCCCAGTCCCCTTGGGACGTCGAAGCCCGCGAGTTCCAGGTACATCAGCAGGTTGGCAATTCCCAAAACGCCGATCGGAAGCGGCATCATGAGATTGCGCCAGTTGCGTGCAGCGAGGATCTCCCGAGCGGCGACCGCGCAAAGAACCAGAGGAAAGGCCAAATCGATGGCGGCCGCAAGCCAGAGCGGCAGATAGGCGGAAACCAGGCAGGCGATTCGCCCGAGCAGCCACAGGGTAACGAGACCGGCTAGGGCTGCGCCCCGGATGGGTGTGCGGCCGGTCCAGTTGGGCATCGCGGTCAGCATGAAGCCGGCAATCGCCGCCGGCACGAAGCCGAACAGCATGGCGTGAATGTGCCAAGCCAGCGGATCGAAGCGGCTTGGCAATACTCTCCCGATCATAAACAACGCTATCCATAGCGCCAGCGCTAACGCCGCCCACAGGCCGGCCAGCAGGAAAAACGGCCGGAACGCCAGGGACCACAGCACGGCGGGTTGACTCTGCGCCGCTTGGGCTGGCGCCCTCAACACGGCTCCCCCGATTCGTCCCAACTCAGGCCCGAACCGACCCTTGCTGTACAGACAGGTTGGTCTTTCATCCGCTGATGGTAGCGTCCGAGCCAATCGCGATGTTTGCGCTCGCGCAAATCTCGGGCGAGAGGCGCGGCATCAATCGATTGAATCCTCCGCGATCCGGAGGATCTCGGTCGGATTGCGGACGGTGAGGTGCTGATTACGGCTCGTCAACAATCCGGCCTTCTCCCAAGTGGCCAGGATGCGGCTGGCGGTGTGAAGGGTCGTGCCGGAGATGTCGGCGACGTCCTTCCGTCGTAGCGAAAACTCGATCGCTGTTCCATCCGTCGTGCTGTGCCCGGCTTGGCGTGCGAACCGCAGCACGGCATGGGCGATGCGGCGCTCGGCTGTCTGGGTGGAGAGTTCGCGAACTCGCTCCTGCGCCTCCTGCAGTCGCTGGCCCATGATGTGAATGACATTGATGGCGATCTGGGGATGGCGGCGTATCAGCTCCAGCAGTTCGGACTCGCTCCAGCTCGCCTCCAGGGTTTCGGAGACGGTGACGGCGTCAGCGGGATAATGACCGTCAGTGAACAGCGATACCGTGCCGAACATCTCGCCGGGCCCGACGAAGCGGATGACGATCTGGGCGCCATCGCTGCCGGATTGGGCAATGCGCACCCCGCCTTCGACCACGGCATGGGCGCGCACGTTATCATCGCCTTGTTGGAAGATCAGACTATCCTTGCGAAGGCGCCGCACGCGGGCACAGGCTGCAACCGCCTCAAAAGCAGTAGACGTGATTCCTTGAAAAAGCCCCATCGCAGCCAGGGATTGCGGGGCGAGTTTGGCGTCTCGTGTCATCGTAAAGAATGTATCCCCTGGCAGTCGGATAAGGCGACTAGTTTGCGCCAGCGCAAACCCGCCGGCCAGGCTCCACAGTAGGCTCCTCTTGGAACCCAACAGGATCAAACCAATGGACACGCAGTTTTGCGGCGATCAAGCGAGCGGCCCGCGAACGCGCCGACGGGCGCTCCATCTTGGATGACGTCATTGCGGCCCGAGCGCTGCATGTGCTGGCCGTCGTGATTTGGATCGGCGGCGTTTCGATGGCGACGACTGTGGCGCTGCCGGCGGTGCGCCGCGGCGATCTCGGGCCTGACCGGCTTCGGGCATTCCAGGCGATTGAGCAGCGCTTTGTCTGGCAGGCGCGCACGGCGATCATCTTGGTCGGATTGACGGGCTTCTACATGACTTGGCGGCTGGATCTCTGGCATCGATTCCGCGCCGCCGCCTTTTGGTGGATGCATGCCATGGTCTGCCTGTGGCTGCTGTTCGCTTTTGTCCTGTTCATTGCGGAACCGTTTATCCTGAAGCGCTATTTCCGCCCGTGGGCGAAGGCGCGTCCGGAGGTCGCCTTCGCCTGGCTGCATCGGGCACATTGGCTGCTGCTGGTACTCGGAGTCATCACGATCCTCGGCGCGGTCGCAGGCAGCCAGGGATAGTCTATTTTCTGAGAACAGAGTGGCGCCCACGGGGCACATGAGCCAACCGGAATTTGAGAAGCAGGGGGAACGAGAGGAACCGAAGCATGACATTGAAAGCCGAACGCATCGATCCGCCGGTCGTAGATGCCGTCAGCAACATCCTCAAATGGGTGTTGCTGCTGGTGGCGATCGGCACCTTCGCAGGTCTTGCTTGGGCGACGTGGGAGACCTATCGCGCCGCGCCGCCGCAACCGGACCACTATGTGACCACGGATGGAAGGGTCGTGATGAGCGGCGCTGACGTCATCGCCGGCAAGTCCGGTTTCCAGCGTGCCGACCTGATGGACTATGGCAGCCTCTACGGTATGGGCTCCTATTTCGGCGAGGACTACACCGCCTCCAATCTGGTGGCCTTGGCGCACCTGACCGAGGCCAACATCGCGCTCGCGCAGTTTGGCAAGCCGTATGCGGCGCTCAGGACCGAACAGCAGTGGCTCGCGCGCAGCACTATGCAGTCTGAGATGCAGGGCCTAGACCTCACGGCCAGCGAGACAGTCGTCCCGACAGCCTTGGCGACGGCTATTGTTACGTTGCGCGGTCAGATCAGCGACCAACTGCTGCACGACGACTTCGCCAAGGGCTGGACCCACGCCGCGAGTCTCGGCGCCGTCAGCGCCGTCCAGACCGCCGATTTTCTGATCTTCTCGTCCCTGACGACGGTGGCCCGACGGCCCGGAAGCCAAACGTCGTGGACCCAGAATTGGCCCTATGAGCCGCTCGTCGGCAACGCGCCGGCGACCTCCACCTTCCTTTGGACCTGGGGCAGCATTGCGCTGACCTTCCTAGCCATCGGCGCTGTGCTGTTCGTCTACGAGCGATATCTGAACGATGCGGACAACGCGCCGATGGACCCGGTGCTCGCCCGGTGTCGGACGCTCACCGTGAGCCAGCGCAAGACGGGCAAGTACTTTCTGGTCGTCGCCGCGGTGTTTCTGCTGCAAATCCTCGTGGGCGCGATCATGGCCCACTATTATTCCGAGCGCGCGGATTTCTACGGTTTGCCGGTGGACAAATATCTACCGTTCAACTTCCTGCGCGACATCCACACCCAGACGCCGATCGTCTGGATCGGCCTATCCTGGATCGCCGCGGCGCTGTTCCTCGCCCCGGCCATCAGCGGCCAGGAAGCGAAGCACCAGGGTCTGCTAGTCGACGTCCTGTTCTACGTCACCGTCGCCGTGGTCGTCGGCGCTCTGGTCGGCGACTATTTCGGGATCATGGGCACCATCAAGGCTGGCTGGTTCTGGTTCGGCAACCAGGGTCTCTCCTACATCGAGTTGGGACGGTTCTGGCAGATCGGCTTCTTCGCCGGCCTGATCAGCTGGAGCCTCCTGGTATTTCGCGCGCTCTGGCCGACGAGGCCACTGCTCGTTCAAGCGACCCGTCAGTTTTGGTCGGGGAACATCCGCCTGGAGAACCTCCTATGGGCGTCCACGATCAATATCGCACTGCTCTATGCCTTCGGCATGATTCCGCTGACGGGCATCGAGAAGTCCTTCACGATCACCGACTTCTGGCGCTGGTGGGTGGTGCATCTGTGGGTCGAACAGTCGTTTGAGTTCTTCGCGGCTGCGGTCAGTGCCTATCTGCTGATGTCGATCGGCCTGGTGTCGCGCCGACTCGCGGAGCGCGCCGTCTATTTCGAGCTGATCCTGATCTTCCTGGGTGGCGTCCTTGGCACTGGCCACCATCTGTATTGGGTCGGCGGCCCCGATCTTTGGGTCCCGGTGGGTTCGGTGTTCTCGTTCATCGAGGTGCTGCCGTTGATGCTGCTGATCCTCGACGCCATCAAGAACCACCACCTCATCAAGGGTCGGCAAAGCTTCAAATATGGCCTTGCCTACCTCTATATCATCGGCGCGGCGTTCTGGAATTTCGTCGGCGCCGGCGTGTTTGGCGGCGGCGTGCTCAATGCGCCGCTGGTGAACTACTACGAGCACGGCACCTTCCTAACCCTCAACCACGCCCATACCGCGCTGTTCGGCGCCTTTGGTCTGCTCGGACTCGGCCTGATTTACTTCTGCCTGCGCTACATGGCCGGTGAAGGCGCGCGTTTCGGCGAAAAACTCGGCCGTTGGGCCTTCTGGCTGTACAACGGAGGCCTCGCGCTATGGATCGTATTCAACTTCTTTCCCATCGGCTGGGCGCAACTGGCGGATGTCTATCAGAATGGTTACGCCCACGCCCGCAGCGGGGCGTTCTACGACACCACGACGTTCTGGCAATGGATGCGCTTCCCAGGCGATGTGGTGTTTGCGTCAGGCGCCCTGCTGATGGCGTGGGATTTCATCGTGAAACTGTGCCCGCTTTATCCACGGGCCGTCGATCGTTTATTTTTCCGGACCCCGCTGGCGCTCCAGGCGGACTCGGAAGCGGACAAATGACATGGGTAAGCGGGCATCACAGATCCAGATCAAGCGGGTCTACGATCCGCCCGGCAAGATCGACGGCGCGCGCGTGCTGGTGGACCGGCTGTGGCCGCGCGGCTTGAGCAAAGAGAAGGCGGCGCTGACGCTGTGGCTGAAGGAGGTCGCACCGAGCCCGGAGTTGCGCACATGGTTTGGTCACGATCCCGCGCGCTGGACCGAGTTCGGCCGGCGCTATCGCGCCGAACTGAAGAAGAATGACGAGGCCGTCGGACGGCTCGGTGATCTTCTGAAGGGCGGTCCGGCGACCCTGCTCTACGCGGCACACGACCCCGCCCACAATCACGCCCTGGTCCTGGCGGCGTATTTGCGCGACCATTTGTTGAAGGATGGCCATGATGCGCACCCTACATAGGCTGGTCGATCACACTCAGCCGGCATTATGGGCGCTTGTAGGACGTCAACGGAAAGTGAAACAATAAAATCTGATTCGTTGAGGATTTGGAGACGGTCGCGCAGAACAATAGTCCCAGTTTAGAATCAGGGCGGCACGACCCGCCTTCAACCGGTGCTTATCTTTTATTATCCGCCCAAACAGGACGCGTCGATGCAGACTCAAGAGACCTATAATGACCACGTCGTACGCCTGTTCCTGCTCGCCTCGGCCGCATGGGGAATTGTCGGCACGCTGGTCGGCATGTACCTCGCCGCAGAGCTGGCGTGGCCGTTCTGGAACCTCGACATCCCGTTCCTCACCTTCAGCAAGCTGCGCCCGGACCACACCTTCGGCGTGATCTTCGCGTTCGGCGGCTCGGCGCTGATGGGCACCTGCTACTACGTCGTACAGCGCACCGGACACACGCGCTTGGCTTGGGGCCGCCTGGCCGAGTTCACGTTCTGGGGCTGGCAGCTGATCTGTGTGCTGGCGATGGTGTCGATGCCGCTGGGCCTCACCCAGAGCAAGGAGTACGCCGAACCTGAGTGGTGGATCGACATCCTGATCGCGATCGTCTGGGTAAGCTTCGGCGCGGTGTTCTTCGCCACATTGGCGCGGCGGCGCATCCGCCACATCTACGTTGCGAACTGGTACTACGGCGCGTTCATCATCGCCGTCGGGCTGCTGCACATCGTCAACAACCTGGCCATCCCGGTGGGCGGTCGATCACGATCAGTTCGATGACATGGATACGCCTGCACTGCTGCCGCTGCTCGATGACCCGCCACAATCCGACGAAAAGCACGAATGACTGGTGCGCTCACTCTCGGCGCCGCGCTTCTCTTGGGTATGGCCGCCAGCGGACACTGCTTCGTCATGTGTGGCGGAATTTCCGCCGCACTCGGCATTGTCACCGCCAAACGCGCCGACGGACGCCCGCGCCCGAAGTTGCTGATCGGCTATCAACTCGGCCGCATCGCTTCATATACCCTGGCCGGTTTACTGCTCGGTGGAGCACTCGGTGGCCTGATCGCACTGCTCGACATCGAGACAGTCCGCCGTTCGCTGCGCGCGCTATCCGCGCTCGCATTGCTGCTCGGCGCACTCGTCGCGTTCGGTGCTGTGCGCGACCCGAGCTTCGGCATCGGACGACGGCTCTGGTCAAGACTTGCACCGCTGGGTCGCAAGCTGTTGCCGGTCACGCATCTTCCAAGCGCCTTCGCGTTCGGTATGGTCTGGGGTTGGATGCCATGCGGATTCGTCTACACCGTCCTGCTGATCGCGACCTTGCAAGGGAACGCGCTGAATAGCGCGCTGACGATGGCCGCGTTCGGCCTCGGCACGTTGCCGGGCATGTTACTTGCGGCATTCGGTGCGCAGCGATTCGCCGGATTCAGCGGCCGACCTGCAGCAAGGCGCATCGCCGGAGCTGCGCTGCTTGCCAGCGCCGCGCTGACCCTGACCGCTCCGTGGGCTGCTCTCCGGTGCGCCATGGCTGCATGCGTGGCTGCCGTTCGAATGCGTCGTGCACTGAAGGGAGACCAACCATTGGCATTACTCTTCAGAAAGCGCCGACTTGGCGGCGCGACGCTGGCGGCATTCGCATTCTTGTGTGGGCCGCTGTTGCACGGCGCTGCGTCAAGCGCCGAGACTGCCGATCCCTTCGCGCATCCCGCGGTACTCGAGCCGGACGTGCGCTTCTGGATTCGCGTGTACACGGAGGTCACCACCGACCAAGGATTGCTGCACGACGATTGGAACTTGGGTCTGGTTTACGAGGTGCTGCGCTTCGATCCGGACACCTCTCCCTCGCAGCGCGAACGGCGAGTCGCGGAGGCGAAGGCGCACTACGCCGCCCTCTTGAGGCGTTTTGCGGCGGGATCGACCGAGGAACTCACGCCCCATGAACAACGAATTTTGCACGCCTTCGGCGCCAACGCCACACCACGAGACTACCGTGATGCCATCGACCGCATACGCTTTCAGTTGGGACAGGCGAATCGATTCCACGAAGGATTGATCCGCGCTGCGGCGTGGGAAAAGCACATCGCGCAAACTCTGGCGCAACACGGCGTGCCGGCGGAAATCGCGGCGCTACCGCACGTGGAATCCTCGTTCAATTTGGCGGCGTACTCCAAAGTCGGAGCCGCCGGGCTGTGGCAGTTCATGCCCGGCACCGCGAAGCGCTTCATGCGCGTCGACGGCGTTGTCGATGAGCGCTTGGATCCCTACAGCGCCACCGAGGCTGCGGCGAATTTGATGCTGTACAACTACCGGCTGCTCGGCACCTGGCCGCTGGCGGTTACCGCGTACAATCATGGCCCGGGCGGCCTACGCCGCGCGCAGGATGAGTTGGGCTCCAGCGACATCGCCGTCATCGTCAAGCGCTACCAAGGAGCAACTTTCGGCTTTGCGTCGCGAAATTTCTATGTCGCCTTCTTGGCGGCGCTGGAAGTCGATCGAAACGCTGAAAAATACTTTGGCCCAATTACGCGGCTGCCTGACACCGACAGCACGCCGGTGGAATTGCCCGACTATGTTTCAGCGGAGGCCCTGTCCAAGGCATTCAAGGTCGACATGGGTGCGCTACGCGTGCTGAATCCGGCGCTGCGGCCGCCGATCTGGAACGGCAGCCGCTTCGTGCCGCGCGGCTATTCGCTGCGGCTGCCCGGCACTGCGCCGCAGGCGGAAATCGCCGCCGCGTGGGAGCGCCTGCCGTCGACACAGCGCTACGTGACCCAGCGTAATGATGGCCGTCATAAGATTCGCCGCGGTGAGACCTTGGCCGGCATTGCTGCGGTCAGCGGCATGAGTTTGAGTCGATTGCTTGCGGCCAACGGCTGGAACGAGGGCCACGTCCCCGCTCGCGGCGAGTCCGTCGTCATACCGTTGCCCTCGTCACGCGCGGAGCGTGGCGGGTTGGCTGCGGGCGCAGCAGTTTCGGCGTCGGTATCGCCAACCGGTGCCGCAGCGCCGCTCCCTGCGCTCCCTGCGCCGCCTCCCGCTGCAGTGAAGACCACCGTGGCAACGCGCGCCGTGGCAACGCCCGCAGCGGCAGCGCCTGTACTGCCCGCACCGACGACCCAATCCTCGCTATCCGCCGTGCTTGCGGCTGAGCCTACCGCAACACGACAGGCAGTTATCCCAAGACCGCCCAAGGAGCCCGTATCGCCGCGCCAAACCGACAGCAATGCGCTATTGCCGGTGGCGGCGCCGACCGGAAATGCCGACACCACGGATTACAGCGTGGCAGCCGACAATACCGTCATCGTGCAGGCAGCGGAGACCTTGGGCCACCTCGCCGATTGGTCCGGTGTGAATTCGCAGGCATTGCGCGGCTTAAACAAGTTTCGTAAGAATGCGATGGTGACCCTGGGCCGTAAGGTCAAGTTGGATTTCAGCCGGGTGAGCGCCGAGCAATTCGTCGCAACGCGCCGCGAGTACCACCAGCGCCTGCAAGAGGAATACTTCGCATCGCATCGCATCGCAGGCACGGAGAACTATTCGGTCAAGCGGGGTGAATCACTGTGGATCATCGCGCAACAGCATGCTGACCTGCCGATTTGGCTGGTGGCTCAGTACAACCCGGACGTAGATTTCAGCGATGTGCGGCCCGGCACGACGATTACGCTGCCGCAGGTGGCGCCCATCAATCGCCAGTGAGGTGCACGTACTCAGCGAGGGCCGCGCGCATATCCAGCAGTGCGGAAAAGCCGGTGATGGAGCCCTCTAGCGCGCGAATATCAAGTTCCAGCTTGCGGCTTGCGGCCATGCGACGGAGTGTCTCGATCGTCAGACTGAAGTATGCAGTCTGGCCCCACGAAACAACTTGCGGGTAAGGTTCGCGGCCAAGTTTGGCGGTGTTCATCAGCGTCAGCACGACCGGGCCGTCGTCGAGAATCAGGGTGACAGCGCCCGCCGCGTGGATATCGCCGAACTGAGCGCCGTTTCCTGGCGCGATATGCACCCACAAGCCGTAGCTGAATTCGCCGCTGCGATTCCATTCGACAGGGCCCATGTAGGCAAAGCTGGTGTCATTGTGCGGGGCGAGTGCGGAGAACTGCGCGCTCGGCAGCAGTTCGATGGATTTCTTGAGCGACGTCACGGTGACGCCGGTGCGCTCGTCCAGCGACTCGACAGGTTTAATCGATGGCCGTTCGGCGCACCCGGGTAAGAGCGCGAACAGAAAAACGAGGGGAATCAGCCGAGTGTGCATGGCATTAGTATACCGGGGCGTGAGCCAAGCCCGCTTATGTCGTACCGGCAACACGCTATAATTTCGCCGATGAGCCATCGATTGGTAAGTTATTCGGCGACATTGCTCGGTGGGCTGCTGCTGGCGGCCGCCGGTATGACCCTCCCTACGCGCTCGGTTTGGGCGGAAGACATTGCGGCTGCCGATCGGGTTGTGGTGCACAAGGCGGCGCACAAATTGTCCCTATATAGCGGCAGCCGGCTGCTCGGTGAGTACAGAGTCCAGCTGGGCTTGAACCCGACAGGACAGAAGGAGAGGGAACACGATTTTCGCACTCCTGAAGGCCGCTACTTCCTGGCCCGGCGCAATACGCGCAGCGATTTCTTTCTCGCCATTCAAGTGTCCTATCCCAACAAGCAAGACGAGGTGCGGGCACGCAAGAATCGCTGGGCTGCCGGCGGCTCGATCATGATTCACGGCTTTCCGAACACGCCGAAGCATCCGGCTTCCTACTACGAGTCGAACGACTGGACTGACGGCTGCATCGCTTTATCCAATTCAGATATGGTCGAAGTGTGGATGCGCACGCAAGACAACATCCCGATCGATATCTATCCATAGAGCCGGACAGGCTACCAGGTGATATGTGGAAACTACGATTCTATCTTCCGAGATGGTCGATGCGCGGGTCGCACCCAAGGGCAGCCTCGAGCACCTATCGCAAACGGAAATCGCCAAACTGCTTGATTCGGGGCAGGGCGGCCTGTATCCGCTGTTCCGTAAGTGCGCGCTCGCGGTACTCAACTCGGGCAGCGACATCGACGATGCGCGGGTGATATTCGACAAGTACCGCGACTTCGATCTGCGTATCGTGCGCCAAGCCTGGGGCATCAAGCTCGAGATCAAGAACGCCCCCGCCGCAGCCTTCGTCGATGGAGTGATGATCAGAGGATTGAAGGACCATCTTTTCGCGGTTCTACGCGATGTGGTGTTCATTTCGAATGAAATCATGGAGAGCGGGCGCTTCGACCTCACCTCCTCGCCCAGCATCACCAACGCGGTATTTCATATCTTGAGAAACGCGCGTGTTTTGGAACACCAAGTCCGCCCCAATCTGGTGGTTTGCTGGGGCGGGCATGCCATCAGGCGGGTCGAATACGACTACACCAAGAAAGTGGGCTACGAGCTAGGGCTGCGCGGCTTGGATGTGTGCACGGGCTGCGGGCCTGGAGCCATGAAAGGCCCAATGAAGGGCGCCACTATCGGACACTCAAAGCAACGCATCGTGGATGGACGGTACTTGGGGATCACGGAACCCGGCATCATCGCTGCCGAACCGCCGAACCCCATCGTCAGCCAATTGGTGATCATGCCGGACATTGAAAAGCGCCTGGAGGCGTTCGTTCGCCTGGGTCACGGCATCGTCATCTTTCCGGGCGGCGCCGGCACCGCCGAGGAAATACTCTATCTGCTTGGCATACTGCTCGATCCCGCCAACCGCGATCTGCCTTTTCCGGTGGTTTTCACAGGTCCGGCCGATAGCGCCGACTACTTCGAGCAGATTCATCACTTCGTCGGATCGACCTTGGGCAGCGCCGCGCAGTCCCGCTATCAAATGATCATTGACGATCCTGCGGCCGTCGCCCGTGCCATGGTGCAGGGGCTGGGGCAAGTTCGCGATTACCGTAAGCAGGCGAGCGATTCCTACGGCTTCAACTGGCTGCTGAAGATTCCGCTGGATTTCCAACTACCGTTCGAGGTGACGCACGCCTCCATGCGTGCCCTGCGCCTCGCGCGCGAGCAGCCGGTGCACGAACGCGCCGCCAATTTGCGGCGTGCGTTTTCTGGAATCGTGGCCGGTAACATCAAAGAGTACGGCATCAACGCCATCGAGCGGTTCGGACCATTCGAACTCGCCGGCGAACCGTCCATCATGGAGCCGCTGGACCAGTTGTTGCGTTCATTCGTGGCCCAGGGGCGGATGAAATTCACGGGCGCCGAGTACACGCCGTGCTACCGACTAGTCGCGTGACCGAGCCGCAGCAAATCCGCTATCGGTTCGACTTACCCCATGGCGCTGCTCGACGCGTGGCACGGCAACGGCGCCACGGAGTTTTGAGGCCATTTAACTTACCGTGACGGTCTGTGAGATGCGCATCGCAATGCTCGTCGCCAGTTGGCGACAGTGCCAAGTCCCCTGTGACACAGTTCCTGCCTAAGTAGGTGCTGGGCACTTACTGTCGTGATCATCGACAGAGGCAACAAGAGATGAGCGAAGTCAAGAATCCAACTCGATACAGCGGCGTGGACCGTCGGGCGCCGCGTACGGAGCCGGGCGTTTTGAAACCCGGCGCCATTGCTCCGCGGGATCTCTACAAGACCGGCGGCCGCCATGGGGCGATCACCAACAATCTGTACAATTGGCACAGCTACAAGAACTGGGCGGAAAAAATACGCGGTTCCTGGGACGAGAAAAAATAACCAGCGCGCTCAGGCGATTTCGGGCTGCGGATTGATTCCTTCGCTCGGACGGCAGTGGCCTTCTTTGGCCTTCAACCAGGCCAGCATCGGCTGCCAGTCGGCCAGGTCCTGTTCCGCAATTTGGCGCTTCATCTCGTGCAAGCCCAGACCCTGCTCTGCCGCCCGCACATAGTTCTGCGAGTCGCGCAAAGTGGCGATGACTGGGATCCGCAAAGTCTCCAAAAACCGCATCAAGGACTGATAGATCAAGGTATTGCGCTTGACGCGATTGGCGACCACGCCGATGCGATTCTCGTCGCGCCGCACTTTGGCGATCAACAGCAGGTCGGCGATGCATTTCGAGCAGGCGTGGATATCAATGTCCGACGGCAGCACCGGGACGATGATGGCGTCGGCGTTTCTGCACAATTCCGGCATATCCTGCGAAAGCACTGCGGCGGGAGTATCCACCACGACATGCCCGGCGTCGGGTGGGGTGCGCATTTGCCAGGCGCGCGTCATGCGCGAGTTGCGTTCGAATGCCGCTATTCCGTGAATGAACGCCTGCTCGGGCTTGCGTTTCTTCAGCCAGCGGGTACTCGAGCCTTGAGGATCATTATCTGACAACAGAGGACGGTCACCCTGGCTCGCAAAATAACTGGCGAGATTTGTCGCTACCGTCGTTTTACCAGAACCACCTTTCGGATTCAGGACGAGAATTCGCTGCATGTAGGACTTAGCCTACGCAGCCCTAGGCACCATAGCAAGGGTGTGATCCCACTCACGCCTGGGGTGCGGAGGCTCCCCTAGAATCGAGTGCACATGGAGTGGATGCTGCAAGTGGTTGACGAAATCGACGACGCCGTTGGGGCGTTGCGCTTGTACTTCTTGGGGGTTGCCGCCGAAGTCGGACTCGTGTTGGCGGCCGGTCTCGGGATCAGCGCAATCTGTGCAGCTATCGTTGCCGGCGCCGGCGTTCCATCGATTCTTTCCGCGGCCATTGTGCTCAGCCTGACCGCCACCCTGAAAATTCATCGTTCTCGGCTCCAGGGGTTTCGCTAGAGTCGAGCGCCGCGGCGAACCCTAAGCCGCCTCAAAATCCTTTAGGATGGCGGCTACGTTGTTCCAAAGACCGTTGCTGGCGTTCGCTGTCGTTGTCCTCGCCGGTTTGACCTCGGCCTGCGGCAGCAAGCCGGTTGCCGTACCTAGCCCGGGAGTAAGCTCGATGCAATCCGTAGAACTGAAGGCCGGCGCGGGTCCGGAAATTGCCGCTGGAAAGATAGCAGTCGTGCAGTACACCGGTTGGCTTTACGAGGCCGCTGCCCCGGACAACAAAGGCAAACAGTTCGACAGTTCGCGCAGCGCCGGACAGCCCTTTCGCTTCCCGGTGGGCACGGGTCAAGTCATCAAGGGCTGGGATCAGGGTGTTCTCGGAATGAAAATCGGCGAGAGCCGCCGGTTGGTCATACCCGCGGACCTAGCCTACGGGGAAAGCGGTGCCGGCGGGGTCATTCCCCCAGGCGCGACGTTGATCTTCGATATCGATCTCGTCGCCATTGAATGAGTCCATGCCCGGAGCGGCTCTCCATACAGGGCCCTGCCGGCGAGTTGGAGGCGATTCTCGAAGATCCCGGCACTACGCACACTCGCTACGCGGTGGTGTGCCATCCGCACCCGTTGTACGGGGGCACCATGGACAACAAAGTAGTGACCACCGTGGCGCGAGCGCTGCGGGACGCCGGAATGCCGACTCTGCGTTTCAATTTTCGAGGAGTCGGTGCGAGCGCCGGGGTATTTGACGCGGGGAACGGGGAAGTCGTGGACGCCGATGCCGTGGCTTCTTGGGGCGCGCAGCGATGGCCCGGCCGGCTCCTGGTCATTGCCGGATTTTCGTTTGGCGCCTACGTTGCACTGCGTTTGGCGCAGCGGCGGCCTACGCAGCAGTTGGTGACCATCGCGCCGGCAATTCAGCTGCTCGACCAGGGTCGCTTGGCCGTTCCACGTTGCCCGTGGCTGCTGGTGCA
>JAYTXS010000030.1:0-6302 GCA_043742845.1 Gammaproteobacteria bacterium | reverse complement strand
TCCAGATCGCATTGATCGGATGGATGAGATCCGGCGTCGCGGGGCTGCAGTTCCCCGCACCCCGGCCGCAGGTCAGCTGCGATGCCTTCGGGAAGTAGGGACTAGCCGGATTCATACCGAAAAAATAGAACATGGGACCGGAGTAAGCGGTCAATTGAGATTGGCTCCAGAAGTACTGAATCTGCAACTGATTGTTGGCCGGCAGCGTCTTGGTAAATTCGGCCATCCCGGAAATCTCACGGGATTCTGGCAGCAGATCTGTCGCCGCGGAATACCGGTAAGAGCAATCGCCATAAAACGTGGTCAATTGCGGATTGCCCGCACAGGCCGGATAGCCCGACTGCCAAATGTTACCGTTGGCATCCAGTACTTGTCCGGGCCACGATCCCGGATAGTTCGTAGCGGTGACACCTCCCGCGGGATTGAACCCATAAGCGGAAAATCCCCGCTGCGTCGCCTGGAGTTCCTGTTGCTTGCTGTAACTTGCCGTGAACATGAAGTTATAGCCGTCGCTCGCCAGGTCCCCGTGTCCGAAGGTGAAATTTGCCACGCCCGAGCCGCCGCCGGCTTCCTGCGGGTGGTCGAAATTGACCTGAACCTCGCCCCCCTGGAAATTCTTCTTGGTCTTGAAGTTGATCACGCCCGCGATCGCGTCGGTGCCGTACAACGCCGAGGCGCCTTCGCGAAGCACCTCGACCGAGTCGATGGCCGAGAACGGAATACCGCTTAAGTCGACCCCAAGGCCGCTGAAGGCATTGGGAGCCAGCCGCTGGCCATCCAGCAGCACCAGGGTGCGGCCATTGCCCAGGCCGCGCAAATTGGCGTACGTGCCGCCTCCGGAAAACGTGCCCACGGCCGAGGCGATGTTGATCGACGGGTTGGCGGAGGTCAGGGTGCCCAGCGCTTGCTCCACATTCTCGATGCCCTGGTCTTTAAGGGCGTCCGCCTTGAGGATGGTGATGGCCTCTGCGGTTTCGGCGTTGACCCGCTTGATCATGGTGCCGGTGACGACGATTTCTTGCAGTTCTGGCGTTTGATTATTAGATGCGACTGTCTGTGCATTCGCGCTCGATGCTGCCGCTACCGCGACACCCAAACCGATGGCTATCTTGATGCCTGAAAAATTATTGGACATCTCTGGCTACTCCTTGAATGTGCCCCAATGAGACCGCAATCGCTTGCGTCGCTTGCTGACCGAACCGCGCCGTTGCGGTTGGGCCCAATGGTTACTGAAAATATTTGTATCCTAAACATTGGCCGTGGCGCCTGTGCCACAAGGCCAACTTATGTAGATGAAACGATACCACGACGTTTGGAAGATACCAGTGCCCAAAGAAATTTTTTTGTTGCGTGCACGCTACAATAGCATTACCGACGTCCGGCTCTCGGCTACGCCAGCACTCGGTAGCTACGCCATTCCAACATGGCGGCAAAATTGAAGCGGAGTCGTTTTTTCTGGACGGAATGACCTCACAATGAGAAGTCTCGTAATGCAAGCGCACCCAAAGTCGCCAGTTACCATCCACTACGCTTTCAAACAATCAGACACAAGCGACAAGTTGGGGACCGCCTCGACAGGCTGGGTCACTGCAGGATAAGACAGGACTGTCTCGAGAGACGCTGTATCGAACTCTCTCCGAGCGTGGTAATCCGCGCCTCGATACGCTTGCTGCGATCTTAGCGGTGTTTGGATTACGCCTCAGCGTGCGGTCAATTCTAGGCATCGATCCGCGGCTGGTGCGCGGCCCGAGGTCGCTATTGACGCCTGCATCTACCGTGCGGTCGACCCCCTACAAAATCACAATGGTTTGAAACGCCGCGTAGCGGAACGTCGCTCAGCGACGTTGACCGCCGGAGCGTGTCACCGCAGTTGACTCGGAGCCGGCGGTTGATCGAGACGGTGCAGCACATCGGTCGCCTGGAATACTCGTCCCCACTGACGCTCGCTCACTAGGCTCACTATCCCCGCCGCGTGCAGGTTGTTGAGCGCCGCATTCGCCGCTGGGATTGAAATATCGAGACCGACTGCGGCTTGTGCCACTGAGAGCACGGGATACCCGATCAGAAACCTTGGCAATCGTCGACTTGCCGAATCCACTCGGTAGTGACTCAGGCTCTCCTCCCAACGCTTGGCAAGCACCAGTAGATCTTCCGCAATCGCCACTGCCTCATCGCAGGACTCCACTACCGCGTGCCCGAGTAGATCAAGCCACGGCGCCCAGTTGCCTTTGAGCTGCACGTTCGCAAGGGCTTCGTAATACTGACCCTTCGCGCGCAATAGCGCGCCGGAGACGTAAAGCGGCGGATAGGTCTCAGCGGCAAGCATCAACGGTATGAGTATCCGCCCTGATCGCCCATTGCCATCGCGATAAGGGTGAATGGTCTCAAACTGTGCGTGTGCGATCGCGAGCTGTGCCAAGGGCGTCAACTGCGTCTGCTCCTCCTCGCGAGCTTCGTACTTCAACATGCTTGCCTCCATCTCCTCCATGCAGCCTTGCACGTAAGCTGGGGGTGCTGGCACGAACGTCGCATCCTCAATCCGCATCGAGGAGCCGATCCAGGCCTGATTTGTTCTATAGGCGCCGATGGGCAGATGCACTTTTTCGTCGCGCATCAGCGAAGCATGCAGTTCGTGGATGAGTGCCAGATCGATCGCCGCCCGACCGCCTTCCCGAATGCGTTTGAGGCCAAGGTCGAGAGCCTCGACGTAATACTGTGTTACCCGCACGTCCGCTGACGCCTCACACGCGCCCCGCGTCGCCTCATAGGTGAGCAGCTGATGCAAATCGGACTTGGTGCCCTCGATCTGAGAACTCATGACCGCCTCGCGCCGAGCAAGCGTTCGAGTCACCCTATCGGCATTGGGAATGTGCTTGAGCGACGCCTGCAATCTGCCCAAGGCGGCGTAGGCTCGAGATAAGTCGCCCTCATTTTGGCTCTTCAAGGGCAGGATACGAGGTGTAGGGGGAGCGACTAGCGCACAAACGTTGGGGTACCCGAGTGCAGGCACGAGGTATTGCTGGCGATCTTTACTGACAGAGTCTCGGCGCACGGTCGTCCTTGAATCGTCGGTCTTTAACCTTTAAAAGCACATCCACCCTATTAAGATTATATGATATTCTTAATAAGATCAATTAACTAAGAAAGGATCGTAAATATCCTTAATAAATGAAGCTCACTCTTAAAGGATAATATCCGAAGAGATGCTAGCTACGGCTGCCCGATCACCGGACGATCAGACTCAATTACCAGCACAGGACCCTCGTCGGGACCCCACCACCAGGCAATGCCCTCCGGCGTCGTCAGTGCATCGAACACGATGGAAGGCCGTGCTGCGATTCGGCGCACCAGCGTGAGACTGGTCATCGGCCGATCTTCCTTGCCTCGGCTTCTTGACGCTCGGCGTAGACCGCGAGCCGATCCAGGCTCGCGGACCAGAAGCGTTCGTAGCGGCGCAGCCAATCAAGGGCCGCGCGTATGGGCTGGGGCGACAACCGCACCGTCACGGTACGTCCCACCTTCGAACGCGTGATGAGGCCGGCCTCGTCGAGTACATCTAAATGCTTCATTACTGCCGGTAATTTGATCGAGAAGGGTTTGGCGAGATCGCTCACCGAAGCACCATCCTGCCGCTCCAGCCGGGCGAGTATGGCGCGCCGAGTCGGATCGACCAAGGCCGCGAACGTTCGATTGAGTTGCAAATTATAGTTCACCATATAGTGAAGTGTTAGGCACAATACCGGCACCGCAATACTGGGGGGAGCCATCGTGAGCAAAAGAATCGACTCGAATCTCGGTCCGATGCCTCGCAATCGCATCTCACACTCGACGTCGCACGCAGGAGTGGGCTGCTTTCTCATTGCATGGGTCGCGCTGCTCGCTTTGCCGGCGTGCGACAACAGCGATGGCCCGATCAAGGTAAACGGCTCGGTTCACATTGCGGCCGGCACGCCGGCTGCGGCCGCCACCACCGTCAATGGTTCTATTCAGATCGACGACAACGCCGCGGTCACCAGCGCGACTACCGTGAATGGCAACGTGCACTTAGGCGAACATGCCACTGCCAAATCACTGGAGAGCGTGAACGGATCGATAACGCTGCGCAGCGGCGCACATCTCTCTGGCGACGCTTCCTCGGTCAATGGCGAACTCACCATGGATGACGGCGCGGAGATCTTGGGCTCACTGTCCAACGTGAACGGAAAAATCACGATCGCTTCCGCGCATGTGGGCGCCGGGATCAAGACGGTCAACGGAGGTATTAGCATTACCGGGGCGTCGCATGTAGAGGGCGGCATCGTGGTGGAGAGACCGGGCACCCAGTTGATTCAAATCACGCACGATGTGCCCCGCATCGTCATTGGCCCTGGCGCCATCGTGCAGGGTGAATTGCGCTTCGAGCGTACCGTGCAACTCTATGTCAGCGACAAAGCGACCATCGGCAAAGTAACCGGAGCCACGCCCGTCCCGTTTACTGGGGACAGCCCGCCAAAATGAACGCCGCGCGCGATTGCCCGACAAGGCGTGCGCGAATTTGTGATACTGCGATTCGATCAACGCACCGAGAAAGGATTAAGCCAATGCAGCGTTTCCACTTTCGCGCCCTGTTTGCATTAACCCTTATCGCGCTCATCGGCCCCGCTGTTGCCATGGCCGCCGCCGACCCCGCACTGGTGAGCGCCGTCGGAAGTCCGCAGCGCACGCCCGCCCATCTAGCCAGAGACTCCGCTCGTCATCCGGTCGAAGAGCTGACATTTTTCGGTATCACGCCCGCCATGACCGTAGTCGAATTGTGGCCGGGCGGCGGCTATTGGACAGACATCCTTGGCCCCTATCTCGCGGCGCACGGCCACTACACCATTGCGCTGCCTGTGCCGGGAAATGCAGAAGAGGATAGCGGAGTACAGCGATTTCATGCGCGGATTGCCGCAGAGAAGGGTCGACTCGGCACTCTGCAGGAAACGACGCTCGGTAAAGGGCACTTCGATATCGCCCCCCCCGGCTCAGCCGATCTCGTGCTGACATTCCGCAATCTGCACAACTGGATGGAAGACGGCTACGCCGATGATGTTCTTGCGGCGTCCTTCAAAGCGCTCAAACCCGGCGGCATTCTCGGCATCGAAGAGCATCGCGGCCGTAACGATCAGCCGCAGGACCCAAAAGCCAAGAGCGGCTATGTTCGTCAAGACTTTACAATTGCCCTGGCGAAGAAGGCAGGATTCGACTTTGTCGGCGCGTCGGAGATCAATGCCAACCCGCGCGACACCAAGGACTGGGTTGACGGCGTGTGGACGCTGCCACCGACCCTTGCACAGGGAGATAAGGATCGCGCCAAGTATGTCGCGATCGGCGAAGCAGATAACTACGTGCTGAAATTCCGCAAGCCGCGATGAGCGACGCGCGGCAACCGCTGATATTCAGATCTCGGGGCCGATAGCGATCGGCGAGCCGTCGTTGAATCGAGAGGCGCGGAACGGCGTCGGGTCCGCGGACGGCGCGGCGCCGATGGCGAGTTCAGCGGCCAGCCGGCCGGCCGCCGGACCAATTCCAAATCCATGACCGGAAAACCCGGCCGCAACCGTCAGGCCCGGTAAGGTACCGACTGGGCTAATGTAAGGCACGACGTCGGGCGTGACATCGATATATCCGCCCCACCGCTGCACAATGGGTACGTCGCGGAATTGCGGATACAGAGCGATCATGGCGGCCAGCGCCTCCCCATTCAGCGTCGCATTGGGTTCTGGATCAAGTACCCGTGCCGCCTCGAATGGACTCGGCTTATCCATCGGCCAACTGCGCGGGGAGAGAAACTCGCGCACCGACTGAGCGTTTATCCGCAAGCGCACCGAGTCACGCTCCTTGCGAATGGTCGGCAGAAAATCGCGCAAGTACCGTAGCGAGTCCGGCACCAAGGGCGCCACGTAGCCGGCGCCGCGCGCGATGGTGTAACCGCCGTCGCGTCGCTTGCGGTATCCCACGGCATCCAAGTACGTACAAGCGTCCGGTCCATTCGCCATAGGCGCCGTGCGCAGTACCGAGGACAGCACTTTCAATTGCGGCAACCGAATGCCGAGGCTCGCGCAAAATAAACTGGACCACGCGCCGCCCGCCAGAATCACGGCATCGCAACCAATCCTGCCCCGTTCGGTGATGACGGCCGCAGCTCGGCCACCGGCGCGCTCAATTCCGCGCACGGCGCAATGCGCAAGGATGATCGCACCCTTGCGCTGCGCGGCGCGCGCCATGGCCGGCACTGCGCGCTGCGGCTCCGCACAGCCGTCGGTGGGCACGTACAGTCCGCA
>JAYTXS010000029.1:0-1926 GCA_043742845.1 Gammaproteobacteria bacterium | reverse complement strand
TCGCTGATTTTCATGGTTGACTCCGTAGGGGCGTCCCGTCTGAGGTAACTAAAACGCTGAGGCATACGTAAAGTGAGGTCGGCGATCGTTGATTCCATTGACCGAGCCCACGTCGGGACAGGCGTTGGCACCCCTTTTCCGTATGCTCTGAAATCCCCGGTCAACCCGATGGGATTCCAGCCGAGCGGAGCGATGAGTTCGAACAGAGCGTTGTTAACGGCACCAGGCTCCCGGAGTGCATTCACTGCTGGCTCGGAGGTATAGAAATAGATCTGCCTGCCAAGTGATGACGAGTTGCGTGGGCCAGTTCGCTTAACTCACCGCAGCGCGGCGCAGCGCACGCCGGTGCAGGAGCAGATAGGCGGCCGGCAGAACGAGCATCGACAGCAGCGGTGCCGTGATCATCCCCCCCACCATGGGGGCCGCGATGCGGCGCATCACTTCGGAGCCCGTACCACCGCCGAACATGATGGGTAGTAGCCCCGCGATGATCACGGCCACCGTCATCGCTTTTGGCCGCACGCGAAGCACAGCGCCCTCCTCGATGGCATCAATTAAATCGCTTTCGGTCGAGAAATGATGGGCATCGCGGCGCTTCTGGATAGCGTGGTTGAGATAGATCAGCATGATCACCCCGAATTCCGCGGAAACTCCAGCAAGCGCGATAAATCCTATGGCCGAAGCAATCGACAGATTGTAGCCAAGCAAGAATAGGAGCCAGAGTCCTCCCACGAGGGAAAACGGTAACGTACCCATAATCAGGGCCGCTTCTCCGAAGCTTCGGAACGTGAGATAGAGCAGGACAAATATAATCACTAATGTAAACGGCACGACCAACTTGAGCTTCTCGGCCGCGCGTTCCAAGTACTCGAATTGACCGGACCAGGTGATCGAGTAGCCGGGCGGCAGCGCCACGCGCTCGGCCACCAGATGCTGCGCCTGCGCGACGTAGGATCCTAAGTCCCGACCGCTTATATCGACGTACACCCAGCCGTTCAAGCGCGCATTCTCACTGCGAATTTGTGGCGGACCATCGGTCACCAACAGATCCGCGACAGCACCGAGCGTGGTCGTGGCGCCGGCGGCGGTGACGATTGGGAGCACGGAGAGCTTTTCCACCGAGTCGCGCAATTCGCGCGGATACCGAATGTTGATCGGGAAGCGCTGCAGGCCTTCGACCGTCTCGCCGATGCTCTCCCCGCCGATCGCGAGCGCCACCACCTGTTGCACGTCGGCGAGGCTCAAGCCAAAGCGAGCCGCGCGCAACCGATCGGTCCGCACCTCAATGTAGCGGCCGCCGCGAACCCGTTCAGCGTAGGCCGAGCGGGTCCCGGGAACTTTTTTAACGGTCGCTTCGATCTGTTTGCCGATCCCCTCGATCACATTGAGATCTGGCCCCGCGATCTTTATGCCAACCGGGCTCTTGATGCCGGTCGAGAGCATGTCGATACGATTGCGGATCGGCTGCACCCAGAGGTTTGAGAGCCCTGGAATTTGTAACGCCGCGTTCATCTCATCAATGAGCTCATCTTGCGTTTTGCCCCGCGGCCATTGCGAGCGCGGCTTGAAGTTAATGGTAGTCTCAAACATCTCAGAGCCCGCAGGATCAGTGGCGGTTTCCGCACGACCGACCTTACCGAAGACCCGCTCGACTTCGGGGAACTGCATCAAGATCTTGTCGGTCTGCTGCAAGAGCTGCGCACCCTTGTCGGCCGATAGTCCTGGTAGGGCGGAGGGCATATACAACAGATCGCCCTCCACCAGCGGGGGCATGAATTCGCTGCCGAGCTGCGTCAATGGGAAGATACTCACAATAATCATGAGTCCCGCCGCTGCCAGCATCGTTTTCGGATGGCGCAGCACGAAGTCGAGCAGCGGCCGGTACACTGCAATCAGCACTCGGTTTAGGGGATTGCGGCGCTCATC
>JAYTXS010000028.1:0-11062 GCA_043742845.1 Gammaproteobacteria bacterium | reverse complement strand
AGCCTGTATCCCGAAGTCGTTCCCGGCCAGAATCGCGGCGCCCGCGGGCAGCGAGGCGATCTCATCGCGATGAATGGTGGGCGCCTCGAACACCCGAGGCTTGCCGGCGAATAGCGCATGCTCCTGGCCCTCGTCGCTGAGCGTAATGCGTCGGGCGAATCCAAACTCCCGGCCGCGCGGATTGGCGCGTACTTCCCCGCCGGCAGCGGTAACGGCAACCTGCAGCCCCCAGCAACTACCGAAGAACGGCACACCGGCAGCAAAAACCGCCTTGGCGAGTTCGATCTGGCGGGTCACCGGGTCGCCGCCGTTATAGATGTTCAGCGCCGATCCCGTCATGGTGACGCCGTTGTAGCTGTCGAGCGCGACTCCCGCCGGCAGCGCCGCCCCATCCGCCGCGGTGATGATGTCGATCCGCAGCGAGGCGTCAAGGCGATTCAGCACGCGCGCGTACCCGGTGCCGGAGTCGTAGCCGAGTGCTGCGATCTGGCGCGCACGAATCTCTGCGACGTTGCCGTCGATCACCAGGATTCGGGCGCCGTTCACCTAAGGAGCGCCCACCGCGCCCAAGCGTCCGGCCACCGCTGCCAGAAAGATCTTCTCCAGCTGCGCGGCATCGACCGAGATCGGGTTGCCGCCTGCGGAAGGGTCGAGTGACGCTTCGCGGCCGATGACGGCGGCATTGTCGGCGTTGACGCCGATGTCGCCCAAGGAGTGCGGAATACCGAGGTCTTCGCGCATTTTCAGGACCCAGTTGAAGAAGCCGTCGAAGCTGTGCGCCGGCAAGTCGAGCACGCGCGCTATCACGTCGGCTTTGTCGGTGATCGCGACTCGATTGAAGGCCATGACGTAGGGAAGAATGACGGCATTCGTCAGGCCGTGATGCGTGTTGAACCATGAACCCACCGGGTGCGCGATGGCGTGCACGCCGCCGAGGCCTTTCTGAAACGCGGTGGCGCCCATCGACGCGGCGGTCAGCATATACGCGCGCGCTTCGATGTCCGTGCCGTCCGCATAGGCGCGCGGCAGGTAGCGATGAATGAGCCGCATACCCTCGAGCGCGATGCCGTCCGCGAGCGGATGAAAGCCCGGCGCACAGTAGGCTTCGAAACAATGGACAAATGCGTCAATGCCGGTCGCCGCGGTGACTGCCGGCGGCAGCCCGACCGTCAATTCCGGGTCCAAGATGACGATGCGCGGCATGATCTGCGGATGGAAAATGATTTTTTTCTGGTGTGTCTCCTCGTTGAGGATGACGCCGGCGCGGCCAACTTCGGAGCCGGTGCCCGCGGTCGTGGGGACCGCGACCACCGGCGCGATGCCGGCAGGGTTCGCTCGCGTCCACCAGTCGCCGACGTCCTCGAAATCCCATAGGGGCCGCGTTTGACCGGACATAAAGGCCACGACTTTGCCGGCGTCGAGTGCGGAGCCGCCGCCAAATGCCACGACGCCGTCGTGGCCACCGGCATGGAAAGCACGCAGCCCGGCTTCGACGTGGCTCAGCGCTGGGTTTCCCCTTACGGCCCCGAATAGCGCCGCATCCTTAAGCCCTGCGAGCGCGCTCTTGGTCATGGGTGCGCCGATCAGGCCCTCGTCCGTGACGATCAGCGGCCGCTTAATGCCGGCCGACGCACAGGCTTTGGCGAGTTCGGCGATACGGCCCGGGCCTGCCCAAATGGTGGTGGGATAATTCCAGTTGCCGCGCAGATTCAAACTCATAGGGTGACCTTAAAATGATAGGACTTCGGCCGCGTCAACTGCTCGAAGCCTACGCGCGACAGAGTGCAGCCGCGGCCGGAGTTCTTGACTCCAGTCCAGGCGAGAGCCGGATCCAAGTAGTCGCAACGGTTCAAAAATACAGTGCCCGTCTCGAGTGTGTCGCCGAGCGCTTCGGCACGCGCCGCGTCCGTTGAGAAGATGGCGGCAGTGAGCCCGAACTCGCTGTCATTCATCAGTCGTATGGCTTCGTCGTCGGAGCTGACTTTCATGATGCCGACGGCGGGCCCAAAAGTCTCTTCGCGCATGATGGCCATGGAGTGATCGACGCCGACCAGCACCTGCGGGGCAAGATAGGGCGTGCCTGGGACGGAGGCGGGGAACAGCGTTTCATCGACCAACTGACGCGCGCCGCGGGCGATGGCATCGCGGACCTGAGCGCGGACCGCGTCGGCGGCCGAGGTTCTCACCACCGGCCCCAACGTGGTTTCAGGATCGAGCGGGCTCCCTAGACGATACGTGTTCGTCAAATCAACCACGCCAGCGACGAACTGCTCGTAATGCGGCGCGGCAACGTAAATTCGCTTGATGCCGCAACAGGATTGGCCGGCATTGAAGAAGGCGCCGTCGGTCAAGGTCTCAATGGCGTGCGCGAGATTGGCGTCGGCGCGAACGTAGGCCGGATCCTTGCCGCCCAGCTCCAGGCCGGACGTTGCGAACCCCGCGCCGGTGGCCGCGACCACCGCTCTTGCGCCGGAGACTGAACCCGTGAAGCAGACACCCGCAACACGGGAATCGCTCATGAGGCGGGCGGTGTCGCCGTGCGACAGGTGCAGGTATTGGAACACGCCGGGCGGTACATCGGCGCTTGCGAACGCCTCGAGGAAGCGTTCCGCGCATAGCGGCGTTTGATGAGAATGCTTGAGCACCACGGCGTTACCGGCAATCAGTGCCGGCAGCACGGCGTTGACCGCCGTCAAATAGGGATAATTCCAGGGCGCAACGACGGCGACGACGCCTAGCGGCACGCGCTTGATCTGCCGCTTAAATCCCGGCTTGTCGCTGGGCAAAACGGCGGCGAGCGCCTCGGGCGCAACCCCCAGCATGTAGCGCGCACGTTCCTCGAAGCCGCGGATCTCACCCGGCGCGTGCCGAATCGGACGACCCATCTGCCAGCTGATCTCAGCGGCGATGTCGGCGGTTTTGGCGACGAAGGCATCGACGGCGCTGCCGAGTATTTCGCAACGGGATGCCAGAGGCAGTGACGCCCAGTCAACCTGCGCCTTCTTGGCGAGATCAAGTGCGCGATCAATGCCGGCTGCAGTCTCGAGCGGCCGTTCGACATAGATTCGGCCGTCGACCGGGCTAATGGTTTTAAGGGTTCCGGTCATACGGTACTCAAATGATTTCGAAATAGCGCGCAAGTTCCCAGTCAGTGATGGCCTTGCGGAATTCTCGCTCTTCCCATTGACGGGTGGCTGCATAGTGCTCGACGAAGGCATCGCCAAACAAACTGCGCGCGGGTTGGGAAGCCGCGAGGCGTTCAGCGGCTTCGTAGAGCGTCGCCGGCAGACGCCGGTGCGGCGGATGTTCGCGGTCGTAGGCGTTGCCGACGATCGGCGCGTCCGGCTCGATGTGGTGCTCGATACCCCAAAGACCGGCGCCGATCGCCGCAGACAAAGCGATGTAGGGATTGATGTCGGCCGCAGCGATCCTGTACTCGACACGCTGGCTCGATGGGCCGCCGCGAATGACGCGCAGCGCCGTCGTGCGGTTCTCGACCCCCCAAGTGGCTGAGGTCGGCGCCCAGTAACCCGGCACCAGACGCGAATAGCTGTTCACGGTGCAGGCGACCATGGCGAGCAGCTCCGGCATCAGCGCCTGCTGGCCGCCGACGAACCAGCGCATGGCGTCGGACATCTCGTACGGCTTCGATGCGTCATGGAAAACGCTGGCGCCGCCGGCGGTGCGCAGCGAGATGTGCAGATGACCGCTCTGGCCGGGGACGCTGTTGGACCACTTGGCCATGAACGTCGCCATCAGGCCGTGACGCTGCGCGAGCACCTTGGTGAAGGTCTTGAAAAGCGCGGCGCGATCAGCCGCCTCCAGGGCATCGCAGTACGTGAGCGCCGCTTCGAGCACTCCGGGCCCAGTCTCGGTGTGCAGACCCTCGATGGGGAAACGCATGGTCTGCCCGAGATCCAAGAGTTCGTGATACAGGTCGGAGTGCACCGAACTGCGCAGCACCGAATAGCCGAACGCGCCCGGCGTCATGGTCTTGAGTTGCCGATAACCCTTCTCGCGCACGGATTGCGGTGTTTCCTCAAACATGAAGAATTCATATTCCGCTGCGGCACTGACTAAAAACCCCATGCCTGCGGCCCGCTCGAGCACACGCCGCAGCGCGCCGCGCGGACAGACCGCTTCTGCCGTCCCGACAAACTCACCCAGAAACAACACGGTCTTAGGCTCAAAGGGAATATCGCGCTGGGTTTCCAGAAGTACTCGCACGGTGGCGTCCGGATAGGCGGTGTGCCAGCCGGTGAACTTGGTGTTGTCGTACAGCTGGTCATTCGAGTCCCAGCCGAGAATGACGTCGCAGAAACCTAAGTTCTTGTCCACGGCCGCCAGGAACTTGTCGCGGCTTAGATATTTGCCACGCAGAATTCCGTCGGTATCGAAGACGCCGATCTTGACGTGTTCGATGCCGCGCTCGGTCAGGAAATTGCGGATTTGCCCTTCGTCATTCACGGTTGTTCGCCTTGCCGGTCCAAGCGCATTGCGTTGGTTGGCCGCCATTGTACGAGATCAAACCACCGCCGCGCACGCATCCGGAAGCGGCCACGCAGACTTTAGCGAGCTCACGCACAATTGCTCACTTGCGGGCCAGCGAGCCTCGCAAGATGCTCTATTGAAAGAACCGGCGCTGCCGCTGCAAGCCGCTGAACTGCAAGACTAGGTGGCGGGGCAGCTCGCGCTTACTCGAGCTCAAAATTGCAGTCCTTCAGCGGCACTAAGTGGGTCTTGTTCCAGAATTTGTGACCGAGATACAGAATGACGAACACCGGAATCATCAGATAACCGGTGATGAAGTCGAACCATGAAAATACCGGCGCTTGGAATACACCGATGTTGGCGCCGAATAGCACCGCGACGAACAGGATCAAGGCCAGCCACGGACCGTAGGGATAGAACTTGGATTTGAATTTCAAGTCATCCAAACTTCGCCCCTGTGCCACCCAGGCCTTGCGGAAACGAAGGTGGCAGACGGCGATGCCGAGCCAGATCAGAAACCCACTCAAGCTCGAGGCGTTGTAGAAGACCTGATAGATCTTATGTTCACCCACCATGCTGGAGAAAAAGGCCAGCGCGCTGACCAAGCCCGTGGCCAAGAGAGCGGCCACCGGGACTCCGCGCCCGTTGAGATGCCCGAACACGCGCGGTGCTTTGCGGCTGTGGGCCATGGCATGCAGCATTCGCGAGGCCACATACATGGATGAATTCCCGCAGGACAGCACGGAAGAGAGAATTACCGCGTTCATGAGATTGGAGGCGTAATACCCAAGCCGGGGGAGCTGGCCGAAAATCATGGTGAAGGGCGAGAAGGCGATATGACTCTCATCGGCACTGAGCAGACTAGGGTCGGTATAACTGATCAGCGTACCGACCACGAAGATCGAGCCGATATAGAAGAGCAGAATGCGCCAAAATACGCTGCGTATGGCTTTGGGGACGCTCTTGCCGGGATCGGCGGTCTCCGCCGCGGCGAGGCCCACTCCCTCAGTGCCCTGGAAAGAAAAGCCGGCGACCAGGAATACCGCCAGTGCCCCGGTCAATCCGCCGACGAAAGGAGCATGGGTGCCGGTTTTAGGATCGCCGATGGTCCAGTTGTGAAAGCCGGCATTGGTACCGCCGAGCATGCCGGTGATCATCAGCGCACCCACCGCCAAGAAGATGATCACAGTGACGACCTTGATACCGGCGAACCAGTATTCCGCTTCCGCATAAACTGTGACCGAGAGCAGATTCAAGGTCAGCAGCACGACAAAGAAGCCCATCGCCCAGAATGCGGAATTCGAATGGGGAAACCAGAACTGCACGATGAGGGCGCCCGCCACCAGTTCCGCCGCGAGAGTAATTGCCCAGCTGAGCCAGTAGTTCCAACCCACCGCGAATCCTAAGGAGGGATCAACGAAGCGTTCTGCGTACGCTTCGAAGGATCCGGGAATCGGCAATTGCGTGGCCATCTCGCCCAACGACTGCATCATGCAGTAGACGGCCACGCCCATCGTGGCGTACGCAAACAACGCGCCGCCGGGCCCGGCTTGGGCAATGGCCGTGCCGCTGGCGAAGAATAGGCCGGTACCGATCGCCCCGCCGATTGCGATCATGCTCAGCTGACGGGTGCCGATCCCGCGTTTGAGTTCGCGCGCTTCGCCTGTGGTCATGCGGGAGATCTCGGTCCGGTAGTAGTGTTTTGCCGAGGCATTCCGGCGGACAATATGGCATGGTTGGGGCGAGTTGTACCGAATTTCCAAGAATGTATGACGCTTGAGCGTAAGTAGCTTGATGAAATCTGGGGCTGGCTTGCAGCATTTTCTCGTCCGCCAGTGGCCGTTGGTCATCGCGTTGGGACTTGCCGTCGGTTTCCCGAGCTTGTTCCGAGCTCTGGATAGATGTCCGGTTCAACCCGTGAGGGTTGCGGCGCTGCAGGCCCTCTCGGAAGTGTCGCAGTGTGCGCAGATCGGACTGCAATCCTTGAAGGACAATCCGACATTTTTGCGCGGCGACGCGAGCGGCGATGAAGACCTCGTGGTGTCAGGCGGCGGGTGTCACGATCATCGCGCGGCCAAGGCCATTGATCAGATGAACAGTGTACTGATGGATCTGTGCGTGCTGGCGTCCAGGCAGGTCGCGCATCTCTTGGATGGGGTAGCACTGGGTCTGCCGGCGCTGCTGGCGCGGCCGTGCGATGGCGTCGGCGCGGAGTATCTGGCAGGGGGAATGCGCCGATTGCACGCTCTGCTGCGCGCGAGCAGCGAAGATATGACGTCGCAAGAACACGCCGAATTCGAAGCTACCCCATGAGCCTGTCGGAAGCTACAGTCGATCGCGCTCTTGAGAAGTTGGAATTGGCTCGCCGGCCAGAGCCGACCTTGAAGGGGCTGAGCACGGTTTACTCCGCGTGGTGCCGTCACGTGCCCTTCGATAATGTTCGCAAACTCATCCACGTGCGCCGCGCAGACCCGGGAGTGCTGCCTGGAGATGATGCGGGCGACTTCTTCGACCACTGGCTGCGTTTCGGTGCCGGCGGTACTTGCTGGGCCGGCAACGGCGCACTGTGCGAGCTGCTCGGTTCACTGGGATTCAGCGCCGCGCGTGCGGTTGGCGCCATGCTCGTGGCACCGAACTTGCCGCCGAATCATGGCAGCGCGATGGTGCTGTTCGACGGCCGGCGTTACCTTGTCGACGCCTCGATATTGCACGAGGAGCCGCTGCTGCTCGAAGCGCCGCTGCGGCTCGAGGCTTCGCTGCGGCTCGCGGCGCCGGCGTCGCTCGATGAGCGCGCACCGGCGGCCGCGGCAGCCCCCGCCTGGAGTGCCGCGGGCAGTTTTCGCGACGGGCATTGGTACATCCGTTGGCGGCCGGTGCACAAGCTGCAAGGCATTGATTGTCGCATCGATCACTTTGATGCGGACGTGGCCACCTTTCGCCGGCAACATGAGCAAACAAGAGGATGGAGCCCGTTCAACTATGGGTTACACGCGCGCATGATCCGCGGTACTTCGGTGATCGGCACGGCGTTCGGGCAGCGCGTCGAATTCAATGCGCTGGGCGAGGTCGCTGAGCGCCCGTTGCCGGCGAGCGATCGCGTCCGATTCCTGGTCGAGGAGATGGGCATTCATGAAGAGCTTGCGGTCATGGTGCCCGAGGAATTACCGATCCCGCTGCCGACCTAGCCGTCGGGCGCCCAGCGGCCCGCAACTCACCGATTAAAGCTCACGGCTCACAGCGTACGACAGAAGATCGTAGTGCCGCACAGGCCACCGTGCGGCAGCAGGGCGAAGCCCGGGATCACGCTGCAGCGCCCACTTCGCGCGAAATGGTGTCCACGTCGATGGCCTTTTGGCGGCTCGATCGGATGGGACCCGGCACTTAAATTATGCCCTTGAATGTAAACAACGAGGCCACTCCCGCGGCCGCGATGATAATCTGGACAGCATGAAAATCCCCAAAGGCCTGCAGCCGCTGATTGACGACGGCATGATCGACTCGGTGGTGCGCAGCCTCAAGAGCGGCAAGGAAGCCTCAGTCTATATCGTCGACTGCGGCGGTGAGCTGCGCTGCGCGAAGGTTTATAAAGAAGCGCAGCAGCGCGGCTTTCACAAGCTCGCCCAGTACCAGGAGGGCCGCAAGACTCGCAGCAGCCGCGATGCTCGCGCCATGGGTAAGCGCGGCGGTCGCCACGGGCGCGAGGTGCAAGAAGCGGAATGGAAGAACGCAGAGGTCGATGCCTTGTATCGGCTGGTGGGCGTGGGCGTGCGCGTTCCCGCACCGTACTTGGTTCACGAGGGCGTTTTGCTCATGGAGTTGGTGCGAAACGCAGAGGGAAATCCCGCTCCGCGACTCAACGAAGTTCACATCAGCGAATCACAGGGGCGCGACTGGCACTCATTCATGATGAGACAAATCACCCGCATGCTTTGCGCCGGTTTGATTCACGGCGACCTGTCGGAATTCAACGTGCTGCTGGACGCGACCGGTCCCGTCATCATCGATCTGCCGCAGGCGGTGAATGCCTCCGTCAATAACAATGCTTTTGCGATGTTGGAACGCGATGTGAACAATATGCGCGCGAGCTTCGGTCGCGCCGCGCCTGAATTGCTCGAGACGCAGTATGCGCGCGAGATCTGGGCGCTGTACGAGGCGGGCGAGTTGACGCCGGAGCACTCGCTGACCGGCTGCTTTACCCCCGACGCCACCGCGCCGGACGTTGCCGCGGTGTTGGATCAAATTGAAGAAGAGCGGCGCGAGGCCGAGGCTCGGCAGCGGCGGCGCGAAGCGGCCGACGCCGCGTAAGAGATGCGTGGAGTCTGACGACCCGGGATGGCTTCGGCCAGACCGAGACAACTGCGCAGATCGGCAATCCGCTAGGCGCGCCATTGAAGCCGGGCTCCATGGGGCGGCCGCTGCCCGGTCGGGCTCATGCAGTCCTACCTCGACGACGTAGAGAAAACCAGCGAGGCGATGCGCGACGGCTACTACCCTACCGCAGACGTCGCGAGCCGCGATGCCGACGGCTGTCTGACGTACGTCGGCCGGCTCGACGATGTGTTCAAGTCTTCCGACTATCGGATCAGTCCTTTCGAACTGGAGAGCGTATTGATCAAACATCCCGCGGTCGCCCAAGCCGCCGTTGTTCCTAGCCCGGATCCGCTGCGCCTCTCGGTGCCGAAGGCTTACGTGGTGCTTGCCGCGGGCGCGGTGGCCGACGCGAACTGCGCATATCGGAAAATAAACTGGCGGCATCGGGTTCACGGCGTAGCTGCGAGTTCTGGGAGGAAGACTTTCCGGAGCTGCGGCGGTCACGGCCGGGCCGAGCCGACTCCGCTTTGACCGTGGTGTTTGCGACTCACGCCCCTAGCGCCTTGACCCAGTCCGGCTGAAATGCCTTGATGCGGCCGATCTCCGTGGGTGGTACGCCGGCGCGCGCAGCTAAGTCGGGCCAGCGGCTGACCGCGCTCGCGACGCGCTTCAGCAATTCCTTCGGCTTGCGCACGTCGAAGCCCTCCGCCAGCGCCATGAGATCTTCCACGGTGATATCCCAGGCTTTTCCGCGAATCAGCATTTGATGTTGGCGGGTCCACTTCCCCAGTGCGGGATTGTGGGAGAAGCAGGTATCGTACGCCGGAGCGATGTCCCATTTCCCAGCGTGGTCCAACATGAACGCGAAGTTCTTGGTGTGGTCGTCGCAGTTGACGGCAGCGACGTTGAATGCGCAGCGCAGCCATGCTTGTTCGAGCGCGGGGGCGTCGAGCCGCAGGTCGAGTACGGTGCGTAGGTACTGCTCGTAGCTATGCACGTAGGGGGTGTTGAAGTCCAGATGCGCGATTCCGCAAAGCGAGTGAACGTGCACCTTGGCATTGCCGCGTCGGTCGAAGCGCTTGGTCATGAAATGGGCGCGGCCGCCTTCTTCCAATAGCCGGCACTCACTCATGGTTATTCCCGCCTCGGTGGCCATGAGGTAGTGGGCGTATTCGATTCGGCCAAAGCCCGCCGAGTGATTCAGTGCGCCATCGGTGCCGACGTCGAACTTGAGAAGCCAGTGTTCAAAGCCTGGGGGCAGATCGAATTGTCCGGAGACGACCGCATTGGTTTGTCGGTTCCAGCCGATGACGGCCTTGGCGCGCGCACCGCCGGCGGAGCTGCCGACATCCAGGATATCCTGGGCAATTTTTCCGAGGTCGCCGCGCAGCGCACGGCGGGCATCTTCGACGAGATGCGCCATGTCGAGAGGGATGACTGCGGCTGCGCTGCGCGTTTCCGCGATAGCGGGTTCGAATTCCAGGGCTCCCATTGCGCGACGGCCGACGTATAGCAGCCGCTGTAAGGTGGTGATCGCTTCGGCTCGGGTGCCATGGCGCGTGAGGTATTCCTCAATGAGTGCATTGCCAAACCTATCCGGCAGCGCGTCGGCTAAAAGACCCGGCAAGCCATGGAAAGTATCCTGAGCCAGCTCTGTGAAGCTGAATCGCCGCTTGGACGTCAGCGGCATGTGCAACGGAGATAATTCCAAGCCGCTGGCTTCGAATTCCGGCGTGTATTGAAATTCATAGAAACCAGGCTTGTCCCTCAAAGGGACGACGGCTCCGACCCGGCGTCCCCACATGCGTACCTCTACGACATTGACGTCAGCCATGCTCGCCCTCTGCGCGCTGCGCGCGCGGGGCTCGCTTGCGCTGTGTTTTCTTTTGCTCGGCGGCGAGTATCTCCAGCGGGCCCGGGGTATCGGGTGCTGGAACGAGGGCGTCCAAGCCATCCAGCAAATCCAGGGCGCGCAGCAGCGCGACCAGGTTGCGCAGCGTGATGGCACCGGTCTTTTCAAATCGCTTGAGCGGTGTCAGGCCGATACCGCTTCTATGGGCAAGCTCAACTTGAGATAGAGAGGCTCCCTGGGGTGAAATACGCCACTGCTTGATGGCCCGGGCCAGACGCAGGGCGATTTCAGTGTTGGCGAGATGATTGAGTGACATAGGCTAAAATTAGTCCGTTAAAGGAAATTAGTAGCTATAACAGGCTAATTTTAGACCGGAGTTGATGAAAGTCAACGTAGAAGGCTAATATT
>JAYTXS010000027.1:0-10320 GCA_043742845.1 Gammaproteobacteria bacterium | reverse complement strand
GAGGATACGGCTGGTCGGCTTGCGGGAGCGATAGAAGTGTGCGGCGGCGAGGCCGCTAATGCCCGCACCGACGATGATCAGGTCGTATTCCTCGCCGCTATCGGTAGCAGTGGCCCACGTCCTGCCGTCGCGTAGGGCATGAGCGTCCTCAAAGGAACCTGCGTGGCTGCCACGCAACCCGGTGAGCAGGGGCGGGTAGTAGCCAAAGGCGTCTTGTGCTGCAGGCGGCAGTGCGGCGGCAGGCGCAGCGGCGGGATTCGTGGGCGTCGCCGCAAGCAGGGGTGCGGCAACGGCGGTAGCACCCAAGGCGATGCCGTTCAGGAAGTCGCGCCGTGTAATGGGTTGATCCATGCCGAGATAGTGGTCGCGCGCGCGATCTTGTTCTTTTTGTGTCATGGGTATTCCGTCAAATGGGGAGGGCAAATTACCGTGCTAGCGGCGGACTTGCCAGGGGGCAGGGACTGTATATAATGACAGCCACTGTCTACATATACAGGTGATGCATGACGGATCTTACCCCGCGCCAAACCCAGATCTTAAGGCTCATTCAAGACGCCATCATGGAAAGTGGGATGCCGCCCACCCGCGCGGAAATCGCGCGCACCTTGGGCTTCAAATCGCCGAATGCCGCCGAGGAACACTTACGCGCCTTGCAGCGCAAGGGAGTCATCGATCTCATTCCCGGTGCCTCACGCGGCATCCAACTCAAGGACATTCTCCGTGAACAGCTAGGATTGCCGCTCATCGGGCGGGTCGCTGCCGGCCGTCCGATCCTGGCCGAAGAGCATATCGAAAAGCGCTATCAGATCGACCCGCAGCTATTCCAGCCCCAGCCGCACTACTTGCTCAAAGTGCAGGGTATGAGCATGAAAAATGCCGGCATCCTGGATGGTGATCTCGTGGCCGTGCATCGCACGCCCGAAGTGCGCAACCGCCAGATCGTAGTGGCGCGATTGGAAAATGAAGTCACCGTGAAGCGCTATCGACAAGAAGGCAGCATCGTATGGCTGCTGCCCGAGAATGCCGATTTCGAACCCATTCGTGTCGATCTCAAAGCGCAGCCCATGATTATCGAAGGGGTGGTGGTCGGAGTGCTTCGTCGCGGTAAAGACGTGGATGCCGCGTGAAGCATCAACGCTTGCGGAAATTTTGGCCGATGCACGCGTCTGGAAGTTAAAAGACGCCTCGGCTGCCCCCGCCCGTCCGGTTTGGTCCACCGGTAAAAGCTCGCTTGATGCCCGCTTGCCCGGGGGTGGGTGGCCGACGGCGTCGCTTATTGAGGTGCTGCTGGACGATACCGGCTTGGGCGAGGTGCAGCTGTTCTTGCCGGCTCTGGTGGAATCTCAGCGCGGGGCCGGCCATGGCGAGAGCGGCGAAATTCCTTGGCTGGTCTGGATTGCACCTCCTCATGAGCCCTACGCGCCTGCCCTAGCGCAACAGGGAATCGAGCTGGGACGTTTGCTCATAGTGCGGCCGGCCGGCGCGACCGAGGCGCTGTGGGCTGCGGAACAAGCATTGGCTTCGGGGGTTTGCGCCGCGGTATTTCTCTGGCTGAAGGGCACGGACGATCGCTGGCTGCGGCGTTTGAAATTAGCAGCCGAGGCGGGCGGTGCACTCGGCGTGCTGTTTCGTCCTGAGCGGCATCGTTTCGAATCTTCGCCCGCCAGCCTGCGCTTGGCCGTGAGCCGCGGAGAGCATGAGATGCGTCTTGATATTCTCAAGGTGCAAGGCGGCCGGCCTGGACCCGTGGATCTCGGTGGCCCGTGAAAATGCGCAAGGCGAAATCCGCGACGGCAGATCTGTTTGCCGCGCAGGCCGCCGCGCCTCTGAGGCCTGCATCGGCGCCTGCGTCGAGTCCCAACCGGGTATACGCCGCACCTAGAGCATTGCAGGCAGGCGGCATACCGCCGGCGCCACTGACGGCCGCGCGCAGACCTCCACAGCAGCTTTGGTATGCCGCGGTGTTTCCGGAATTGCTCGATATGGAGCATTCCGCCGCCGTATTGAATCGTCTATGCCTGCATGCGCAACGATTCACCTCCCTCGTCAGCATCGAGCCGCCCAACGCCCTGCTGCTGGAAATCAAAGGCAGCCTGAAGTTATTGGGCCCGCTCGAAACCTTGCATGCCGCCATCGATGACTGCTGGCGTGGGCTCAAGCTGCAGGCCTACAGCGCCACGGCACCGACGTTGGCTGCGCTGTGGTTCGCGCGCGCCGGCGTTGCAGTGCGCATCGAAGATCCCGGAACGCTGTCAGGACACATGGCGTCGTTGCCGATTGCTTGCACAGCCTGGGATGACGTGCGGCTGCAAACCTTGCGCGCCATGGGCGTAACCCGGGTGGGTGAATTGCTGCGCCTGCCGCGCGCCGGCCTCGCGCGCCGTGTGGGTACAGCCGTGGTGCGGGATCTCGATATTGCGCTGGCGCGGCAATGCGCGCCGCGCCGGGCATTCGTGGCGCGCGAACGTTTTCGGACACGGTGCGATTTCGAATCGGAGATCGAGACTGTCGCTTACCTGGAAAAGGCGCTCGAACCGCTGATCGTGTGCTGTGCGCAGTTTTTGCGTGAGCGTCAGGCCGGCGTGCAAAGGCTGCGGCTGAAACTGCGACACCGCAACGGTCCTGCAACCTGCGTGTATTTGGGATTGGCGAGCATCACCAGCGAACGGCGCCGCTTGACGGATGTACTCACCCAGAAACTGGCGCGGCTCGAACTGCCGGCGCCGGTGCGCAGCATGGAGTTGCTGTCCGGTTCTCTTCAGCCTCTCTCAGCCGCCTCGCTCGATATCTTTGCGGCATTGGCGCGAGGCGCCGGCACGGGCGCCGGCCGTGATACGGCACCGCAATTGGTGGAACGTCTGCGCGCACGGTTGGGCGAGGCAGCGGTGTATGGCGTTGTTTCCATCCCGGAACATCGGCCCGAAGCTGCGTGGCGGCGCGTCCATGAGCTGCGCCCTGCCGCTACTCTGGCGGTCGGCGACAAGAAGATTGAGGTCGCAGGCGATGGACTGCCACGCCCCGTGTGGTTGCTGGACGCGCCGTTGTCTTTGGCCGGGGATTTGATTTTGGAACAGGGCCCTGAACGCATCGAGAGCGGTTGGTGGGATGGCAAGGGTGTGGCGCGCGATTACTACATTGCGCGGCAAGCAAACGCCCATCCGCCGGGTGCGAAGCTGTGGGTTTTCCAGGAGCGTCAATCCAAGCGTTGGTATCTGCACGGCATGTTCGCCTGAACCATGTACGCCGAACTCCATGCCTTGAGCAATTTCTCCTTCTTGCGGGGCGCTTCCAGCCCTGAGGAGTTGATCACGCAGGCTAAACGATTGGAATACCGCGCTCTGGCGCTCACCGACGAATGCTCGCTGGCAGGCGTGGTACGTGCTCACGTCGCCGCCAAGCAGCACGGCCTGCCGCTGATCATCGGCACGGAACTCACCTGCATCGATGAACTGAAGCTCGTGGTGCTCGCTACCGATCGCGCAAGCTACGGCGCCATGAGCCGTTTGATCAGCCGGGCGCGCCGCGCCAGTCCCAAAGGCAGTTATGCGCTGGCTCGCACCGACCTCGAGAATGCCCTCGATGGCTGCTTGATCATTTGGCTGCCGCGCGCCGATCGAACACTTTCTGCGCGGCAGGAAGCGGAGGGCCGGTGGCTGCGCGAACGATTCCCAGGGCGCCTATGGATAGGCGTGGAATTGCTGACCGGCGGTTTCGACACGCGACGTTTGGCGTCGCTGGAGGCGCTGGGCGGAACGCTGGAATTGCCCGCCGTCGCCGCGGGCGATGTGCACATGCATCGGCGCAGCCGCCGTGCCCTGCAGGATGTGCTGACGGCGATCCGCCTGAACACCCCGCTGCAGAGCTTGGGATTTGCCGTATTTCCCAATGGGGAGCGCTGCCTGCGTCCCATGCAACGTCTGTGCGAGCTGTATCCCGCGCCGCTGCTGTCGCAAACATTGCTCATCGCCGAGCGTTGCACTTTCAAGCTCGATGAACTGCGCTACGAATACCCGCAGGAAATAGTGCCAGCGGGCGCCACGCCCACCAGTCATTTGCGGACGCTGACCTTGCAAGGCTGCGCCTATCGCTGGCCCGCGGGCGTGCCCCCCGCGGTGCGCGAGAACATCGAGCACGAACTGCGCTTGATCGCTGAACTGAAATTCGAGCCGTTCTTTTTGACCGTACATGATGTCGTTCAACATGCGCGTTCGCGAGGCATTCTGTGTCAGGGCCGCGGTTCCGCGGCCAACTCCACCGTTTGCTACTGCCTGAGAATCACCGAAGTGGATCCCTCGCGCATGGCCATGCTGTTCGAGCGCTTCATTTCCAAGGAGCGCAACGAGCCGCCCGAGATCGAGGTGGATTTCGAGCACGAGCGGCGCGAGGAAGTGATTCAGTATATCTATACCAAGTACGGCCGCGAGCGCGCGGCGCTGACGGCCACCGTCATTTGCTACCGCCCGCGCAGCGCTCTGCGCGATGTCGGCAAGGCGCTGGGGCTGGACCTCGAGCAAGTCGACAAACTCGCGCGCGGCATGCAATGGTGGGATGGCCAGCGCATCGATCCCGAGCGCATCCGCGCCGCCGGTTTCGATCCGGACGATCCCGTGATTGCGCGTCTGATTGCGCTCACCGCCGAAATCTTGGGATTTCCGCGCCATCTCTCGCAGCATGTGGGCGGCTTCGTCATTGCGCGCGGGCGCTTGGATGAACTCGTGCCCATCGAGAATGCGGCCATGCCCGATCGCACGGTTATCGAATGGGACAAGGACGATCTCGACGCGCTGGGGCTGCTGAAAGTGGATGTGCTGGGCTTGGGGATGCTGAGCGCGATACGCCGCGCATTTAATCTGATCAACGAATTCGGCGGCCCGGCGCGCCCCGGTGCACCTGCGCCCGGGAAGCTCGATTTGGCGAGTGTGCCGTCAGAGGATAAGGCCGTATACGAGATGATTTGCCGCGCCGACACCACCGGCGTGTTTCAAATCGAATCGCGCGCGCAAATGTCCATGCTGCCGCGCCTGCGGCCGCAAAATTATTACGACCTGGTGATCGAAGTGGCCATCGTGCGGCCGGGCCCCATCCAGGGAGAAATGGTGCATCCCTACCTGCGCCGCCGCAACGGCGAGGAGGCGGTAACCTATCCGAGCAAGGCGGTCGAGGAAGTGCTCGAGCGCACCTTGGGCGTGCCGATTTTTCAAGAGCAAGTCATGCAGCTGGCCATCGTTGCGGCCGGATTTTCGCCGGGCGACGCGGACCGGCTGCGCCGCGCCATGGCGGCCTGGAAGCGCAAGGGCGGCTTGGAGCCCTTCCAGCGCCAGCTCATCGACGGCATGCGCGAGCGCGGCTATCCCGACAGTTTTGCGAATCAAATATTCAATCAGATACTGGGATTTGGCGAGTACGGATTTCCTGAATGTGTCGTCGGTGAGACGCGGGTGGTGGATGCCGATACGGGACGATGGGTGACCATAGATGAAGTCATCGATGGGAAGACGCGGCTTGAATACACTCTGGCGTGCGACGAGGAGCTGCGTTTAAGGAAGCGTAAGGTGTTGCGCGTCATACGCAGCGGTGTGAAGCCTGTATTTCGTCTACGTACCGCTCTTGGTCATGAAATTATGGCGACACCTGAACATCCTTTTATGACGATGACGGGGTGGCGTCAGCTTGGGAAGCTCGAGGTCGGTGATCATGTGGCGACAGCACGAACCGTATCGCTGCCAGGCCGTCGAAGATGGCCGCGCTACCGAGTCCTTGTCCTTGCCGATCTGATTGCTGAGGGCAACCTCTGTCATCTCAGCACGTTTTATTTCTATACCACTGAATCCTGGCATTGCGACGATTTCGTAAAGGCAGTCGAGCATTTTCCGAATACCAAAGCTGTAGTTGAACATCGCAAAGCATGCTTCTCCGTGCGTGTTCGACGAATCGACCGCAAACGCCAAATTGGCGCTGTCGTTTGGTTGCGTAGACTCGGCATGTGGAATTGTGGGGCCCGGGCAAAGTTCCTGCCGCCCGAGGTCTTTGAATTGTGTGACAGCAACATCGCATTGCTACTTGCGCGGCTTTGGGAAGGCGACGGTTCTCTCTCCATGACAGGTCATGCGTCCTACGACACCGCTTCTCGTCAATTGGCCTTACATGTGCAGTATTTGCTTCTGCGGCTGGGGATTGTGGCACGCCTTTATCGCAGGACTCGTTTGTACAAAGGACGGGAGTTGGAGCATCAAGTAGTCACGGTGACGGGAGAGGAGGGCTTTGGCCGATTCTGGCAATGCATAGGCCGCCGCTTCCTGGATCCGAGGAAGAAGGAACTTTCTAGACTTCTAGCGTTGCCCAGAAATGGGCGAATGTCGCGAGATATCATCCCGGCAGAAGTTAGATCAATTATCCGTAAAGCGCGTGAAAAGCGAGGGCTAACTTGGAATGAGATTGGTCGAATGACAGGTTTGGGAATGCGTGAAATTCAAGGGCATGGTGTCGGCAAAATCGGCTTTCGCCGCCATGTAATTGGCCGTCTTGCCGCAGCCTTGGGATCACTCGATCTCTTGCGATTGTCACAATCAGATCTTTATTGGGACAGAATTGTGGAAATTAAGGCGATCGGAGACCGAGAAACTTATGATTTGCAAATAGAGGGCAATCACAATTTTCTCGCCAATCACTTCGTTGTCCACAACTCCCATGCCGCGAGCTTCGCGCTCCTGGTGTACACCTCCGCCTGGCTGAAGCACTACGAACCTGCGGCGTTTTGCGCAGCGCTCATCAACAGCCAGCCCATGGGCTTTTATGCGCCGGCGCAATTGGTGCGCGATGCGCGCGTCCACGGAGTCGAAGTGCGCGCCGTCGATGTGACCTTGAGCGAGTGGGATTGCACATTGGAACGGTGCGCCGACGGCAGCCCTGCGCTGCGCCTGGGCCTGCGCTTGGTGAAACATTTGTCTAAAGAGGGCGCGGCGCGGCTGCTCGTGGCGCGGGCACTGCGTGCCTTCGACTCGATCGCCGATCTGGCGGAGCGGGCAGAGCTGGAGCGACGCGATCTCGAGGCGCTGGCGGCTGCCGATGCGTTGGCAGACCTTGCGGGACATCGGCATCGCGCCGTATGGCAAGTCGCGGGGGTGGAGCGCGTCTTGCCGCTGCTGCCGGCCGCCACGGCGCAGCAGGAGGGCATTCCGCTGCTGCGCGCACCGCGCGAGGGCCAGGATATCGTTGCCGACTATGGCAGCACCGGGCTGACGCTGCGCCGCCACCCTTTGAGCCTGTTGCGCGAGAAGCTGCAGAAGCGCGGCGTACTGCTTACCCAGGATCTATGGGCGCAGCCGAACGGGCAATGGGTAAGGACTGCGGGACTGGTCATCACGCGCCAAAGACCGGGCAGCGCGAGCGGTGTGGTCTTCGTCACCATGGAAGATGAAACCGGCTACGTCAATTTGATCGTATGGAACAGTGTCGTCGTGGAGCAGCGCGCGGCATTGCTCGAATCGCGTCTGCTCGAGGTGCAGGGCAAGCTGCAGCGGGAGGGCGATGTGCAGCATGTGATTGCGCAGCGACTGACGAATCTCTCAGCGATGTTGGGGGATCTGGTGGTGGCGTCGCGGAATTTCCACTGACGGTCAACCGCAAGCACAAATTCGCCCGTGTCGCGCGCATTTGCGGGCACATCGATTTATGTGTGGACTAATGTGTAAAAGGTAACACATGGCGACCAATCTTTCCCTGAACCCAAAACTCCTCAACGAAGCCCTCAAAGTCAGCGGGGAACGCACCAAGAAGGCCGCTGTTACCCGCGCATTGGAAGAGTTCATTGCACGCCGCAAGCAGAAGAATCTGCTTGATCTGATGGGCAAATTGCAATGGGATGAATCGTACGACTACAAGGGCGGACGCTCCAGGCAATGACGCTTCTGGTCGATACCAGTGTTTGGTCGCTCGCGTTTCGCCGCGATGGAGAATCGCGCGGCCCTCAGGTGGACGCGTTGCGCTCCGCGCTTAAGGGTGGCGAGCCGATCGTGACCACAGGTCTGATCCTTCAGGAATTGCTGCAGGGGTTCTTGGGCCCGCGCGCCGGCGCCGACATCATAACGAGATTCGCAGCATTGCCGCTGACCGTTCCGGACCGCTCCGACCACATAGATGCCGCGGAACTGCGCACTCTATGTCGAAGATCCGGCGTTCAAGTAGGCACAATCGATGCGCTGTTGGCCCGATTATGTATTCGTCATGAACTGGTGCTTCTCACCACGGACAATGATTTTGTGCAGGCGGCGGCGCATTGCCCGCTGAAAGTGTGGACGCCCGCGAACTAACCGGCCCTCCTTCGCTCACACATCCAATCCAATCGAGCGCATGAGTTCGACGCCGTTGCTCTCGGTGACTATGCCGGGATGCAGTTTGAAATCGAACTTCAACTTCCCGTCGATCAATTCATCCTGAAAGTGAACGTTTACCAGAGCGCCCGTGGGTAGCCCCTGTATATCCGTCAGCGCCAGATCGTGAGTACTGATCAAGCCGATGGCGCCGCGCTCGACGAGCGCCCGAATCACACCATGGGCGCCGATGCGACGGTCCGCGGAATTCGTGCCCTGCAGCAGTTCATCCAGCAAAAACAATAGCGGCAGGGCCGCCGGCTCGAACAATTGGCGCAGCCGCGTGATCTCGGCGTAAAAGCGAGAGCTACCCTCGTGCAGCGAATCATTGATGCGGATGCTGGCGCCCACCTGCAGTGGCGTGAGTTGCAAGCGCCCGGCACGCACGGGGGCGCCCGCCATCGCCAGCACGGTGTTGATGCCCACCGTGCGCAGCAGCGTGCTCTTCCCCGACATATTCGAGCCGCTGATCAGCAAGACGCGGGTGCCACCGCAGATTTCCACATCGTTGCGTACGCGGGCAGCGGCGGGGATCAAGGGGTGACCGAGATCCACGGCCGTAAACGCCGCCGCGCCTTCGATGAATTCGGGAAACGGATCGTGCGGCGATTCGTAGGCGTGCCGAGCGAGGGACAGCAGCGCCTCGATTTCGCCCAGCACATCGAGCCAGGAACTGATGACCGCGCCGTGGGTCTTGCGCCAACGCTCGGCCGCCAGCGCGACCTGCAGCGGGTACATTACCAACAACAGCAACGGCGCCAATAGTGGATTGCGCCGCGACTCGACAAAATTGACGATAGTCGCCAGCCGCGAGAACGTGGCCGATGCGCTTTGCGTATCCGAGGACAGCTTGAGCACGAGGGCGCGCAGCGGCGCGGCGTCGAAGTACTCGGCTTCGATTCGATTCAACAGCAGCGACAGGCCCTTCAAGTCTTCGTAGGCGTTCTCCACAGCGGCAATCGCCTGGTGAATGGGATTTTTCAGAATATAGGCGACCCCGGTTTCGGCCAGCAGCACGGCGAGCAGCGGATACAAGACGCCGGTTACGCCCCACGCGGCGGCTGTCGCCAGGGCGAGACCGGCCAACAGCGGCGCGGTCCAGCGTATCCACGCCCGGTCCAGCCGGTTCGGTGCGCGGGCCCAGGAAGTGAGGGTCTCGGGCTGCAAGGTAATGGGTTCCGCTTGGCCGAGCGCAGCCAAGTCCTCGCGCAAGTCGAGGCGGCTGCGTAGATCGTCGATGCAGGCATGGCGCTCGCGAATCGTTGTGAGATTCGCAGGCGTCAGCAACCACTGCGCCAGCGTGCCCTGACCCATCGGCGTGCGTGCCGCGCACAACAATTGGAACAGGCTGCCCGTGCCGAACAAATCCAGGTCGGACGCGTAAATGTGATGCGGAATATCGAATCGCTCCCCGCTGGGACCGCTGCCGCGCCATTGATCTGCCATGCGCGCGAGCCCAGACCGATAGAACCGCACCGCACGGTCTGCCCGCACCCGCCGAGCACGCACGCGCTGGTGATACAGGACCAAGCAGGCGAATGCCGCGACGGGGACGAGCAGCCACGCCGTCGCCAGTGCTGGGTGCCCGAAGCACAACCATGCAGTGATCAGAAATGAAGCACCGACCGCCAGCCGTACGCTCCCTAGGAGTGCATGCACGCGGTCGAATTGCGCGAGGGCCGCTTCCCGCGCACGCAGACGCCGCGAATATTCGTCGGTCGAAGACACGGACCGCAGTGTGACATATTCCAACGGGAGCACGGCCCTTGACGCGCCATTTGCGCCGGGAGCAGGATCGCGCAAGCTCCAACGAAACGCGGGGATGCCATTGCTGTCACGTGACGAACCGCCGCCTTGACCAACGCCAAGTTGCACGGGCACGGCTATACATTTTTGCTGCTAACATCGATTCAAAAGAAGGCATCTCAAATGATTGCAGCCGACGGCGATC
>JAYTXS010000026.1:0-35147 GCA_043742845.1 Gammaproteobacteria bacterium | reverse complement strand
AAGGGCAGCGGGCATGGGGGGTAGGTTGCAGCGCGCCGCTCGATCTTGGGCCGAATTTGGGAACCTTAAGCTGGGTCGCGCATGCCGGGGGACTCGATTGCGCACGTCTCGGGGAAAGCCTGACGGTGCGTGGGCGCGCGGGAGGCGAGACCTTGAGGCCCGCCGCGGGAGCCAGAACTCAGACCGTTCAACACCTGTGTCAAGTGCAAGGCGTGCTGCCGTGGATGCGCGACGCGTTGCCCCTGGTGTTCGCGCAAGATGCCCTGATTGCAATCGGTGACTTGTGGACCGACGCACGCTTCCGGGCCCGTGCCGGTGAGCCGGGAATTGCATTTCGTTGGGAGCGAGCCCCGATTATTGTTTAGGAAGCAGGATTGTCGCAGGGCTCGTGTTCTGCTAACGTGAATTCCCGTCGAATTCCCATTCTTCCTTTTGGCTCTGGTTTGTGATCGCCCGCGTATTTTATGCGCGCGATGGCCAACCTTTTATCGGCGGTGGCTACATGACACGATTCGTATTCGTCACCGGCGGCGTTGTTTCCTCGCTGGGCAAAGGCATAGCATCCGCATCCCTAGGGGCCATCCTCGAGGCACGCGGCCTTAAGATCAGCATGGTCAAGTTGGATCCCTATATCAACGTGGATCCCGGCACCATGAGCCCGTTTCAGCATGGCGAAGTATTCGTCACCGCCGACGGCACCGAGGCCGATCTTGACCTCGGCCACTACGAGCGCTTCGTGCGCACGACCACGGGACGCAACAGCAACTTCACCACCGGGCGCATTTACGAGCGCGTTATCGCCAGGGAACGCCGCGGCGACTATCTGGGCGCGACGGTGCAAGTGATCCCGCATATTACCGATGAAATCAAGTATCGAATTCGCATGGGCGCCGGCGACGCCGACGTCTGCATGGTGGAAATCGGCGGCACGGTCGGCGACATCGAATCGCTGCCGTTTCTCGAGGCGATTCGCCAGATGGGTGTGGAACTCGGGCGCAATCACGTTCTGTACATGCACTTGACCCTGGTGCCGATCGTCGGCGGTTCCGGCGAGATCAAGACCAAACCGACGCAGCATTCGGTGAAGGAACTGCGCGGCATCGGTATACAACCGGACATCCTCCTGTGCCGCTGCGTGCAAACGCTGCCGGATGAGCAGCGGCGCAAGATCGCCCTGTTCACGAACGTCGAAGAGCGCGCCGTAATCAGCGGAGTCGATGCCGACGACATTTACAAGATCCCGATGCTGTTGCACGAAGAGGGGCTGGACGACATCGTGGTCGACAAGCTGCGCCTGGATGCACCGCCCACGGATTTGCCGGAGTGGCGCGCGGTCGTATCCGCGAAGCAAAATCCGGAGGCCGTGGTCGATATCGGCATGGTCGGCAAGTACGTGCAGATTCGCGACTCGTACATTTCGCTCAACGAGGCGTTGATGCACGGCGGCATCAAGACGCGCACCCGCGTCAATATTCATTATTTCGAGTCGCAGGACATCGAGCGTCTGGGACCCGCGGCGTTGCAGAACATGGACGCCATCTTGGTGCCGGGAGGCTTCGGCGATCGCGGTATCGAGGGCAAGATCCAGGCGATCCGCTTTGCACGCGAAAACGGCATTCCGTATCTTGGCATTTGTCTCGGGATGCAGCTCGCCATCATCGAATACGCACGCAATGTGCTGGCTCTGAAGGGCGCGAACAGCACCGAGTTCGATCGGGCCACCAATCATCCCGTGATCGCCTTGATCACCGAGTGGCAGGACTTGGAGCGCGGCCAGCAAGTGCGTGACGAGAAATCCGATCTCGGCGGCAGCATGCGCTTGGGCGCTCAAGAAGCGAAGCTGGTCTGCGGTTCCTTGGCGCACGCGATCTACGGCAAAGAATCGGTCTACGAGCGTCATCGCCATCGCTACGAATTCAACAACCACTACCTCGAGGAGTTGGTGGCCGGTGGCATGAGCTTCTCGGGGTTTTCGGCGGACGGCTTGGTGGAATTCATCGAATTGCGCTCGCATCCGTGGTTCGTCGCGAGTCAGTTTCATCCGGAATTCACCTCCACGCCGCGCGATGGGCATCCGCTGTTCGCGGGTTTCGTCCAGGCGGCCCGTGAGTTCCGCGCTGCGTTGCAGCCGGGACGCGCGACGGCATGAAATTAGCCTCTTTCGAGGTCGGGCCCGATCGCCCGTTTTTTTTGATCGCCGGCCCCTGCGTCATCGAAAGCGAGGGCTTGGTGCTCGATGTCGCGGGACGCCTGAAGGAAATGACGGACCGCCTCGGCATCCCGTTCATATTCAAGGCCTCTTTCGACAAGGCCAATCGTTCCTCGCGGGATAGTTTTCGCGGGCCCGGGATCGATGCCGGCCTCAAGGCACTGTCGCACGTGCGCGAGATGATCGGCGTTGCGGTGCTCACGGACGTGCATGAAGACACGCCCTTGAGCGAAGTGGCCGCCGTCGTGGACGTGCTGCAGACGCCGGCATTTCTTTGCCGCCAGACGAATTTCATCGTCGGGGTGTGCTCGCAAGGCAAGCCGGTAAATATCAAGAAGGGACAATTTCTCTCGCCCTGGGAAATGCAGAACGTTGTCGACAAGGCGCGCTCCACCGGTAATTCGCAGATCATGGTGTGCGAGCGCGGTTTCTCCTTCGGCTACAACAACCTGGTATCGGACATGCGTTCGCTGGCCATCATGCGCGCCACCGGCTGTCCGGTGGTGTTCGATGCGACGCACTCGGTGCAGTTGCCCGGCGGCAAGGGGAATGTTTCCGGCGGCCAACGTGAGTTCGTGCCGGTGTTGGCGCGCGCCGCAGTCGCCACGGGGGTTGCGGGAGTATTCATGGAAACGCATCCCGATCCGGCGAAAGCGCTGTCGGATGGGCCGAACGCATGGCCCTTGGATCGCATGGCTTCGCTCCTCGCCACGCTCAAAGAATTGGATGTCGCAGTAAAAAAACAACCTTTCGAGGAAGATTTGCTATGAGTCGTATCGTCGATATTCGCGGCCGCCAAATCATCGATTCGCGCGGCAATCCCACCGTGGAAGCGGACGTTGTGTTGCATTCCGGAGTGGTCGGCCGGGCGGCGGTGCCCTCCGGTGCGTCCACCGGTTCGCGCGAGGCGGTGGAATTGCGCGACGGCGACGCGAAAGTCTACGGCGGCAAGGGCGTGCTCAAGGCGGTGGCGCATGTGAATGGACCGCTGCGCGATTTGCTCATCGGCTACGACGCCCAGGATCAGGGCGGCCTCGATGCCAAAATGCTCAACGCCGACGGTACGGATTTCAAGTCCCATTTGGGTGCGAACGCCATACTGGCCGTGTCGCTGGCGGCGGCGCACGCGGCCGCACGCGACAATGGCTTGCCGCTCTATCGGCATCTGGCGGGCGCATCCGCTGATCTCACACTGCCCGTACCCATGATGAACATCATCAACGGCGGTGCGCACGCGGACAACAGCGTCGATATTCAGGAGTTCATGATTCTGCCCATCGGCGCGCCGTCGTTCTCGGAAGCGGTGCGCTACGGCGCCGAGGTCTTCCATGCGCTGAAAAAAGTGCTGCACGCTGCCGGGCTCAATACAGCGGTGGGCGATGAGGGCGGCTTCGCACCCGATCTGCCCTCGAATGAGGCCGCGCTGACGACGATACTGGAAGCCATCGACAAAGCCGGCTATCGGGCGGGCAAGGATATTTATCTGGGCCTCGATGTGGCGAGCACGGAGTTCTTCAAGGACGGGGTGTACACGCTCGAGTCGGAGAACCGCCGCTTCACTGCCGTAGAGTTCAGCGATTACCTGGCCAATCTCGCCGCAAAGTACCCCATCGTGACCATCGAGGACGGCATGAGCGAGGGAGATTGGGACGGCTGGAGCATTCTCACCCAGAAGCTTGGCGCGAAGGTGCAGTTGGTAGGGGATGATCTATTCGTCACCAACACCAAGATTTTTGCCGAAGGCATCGCCAAGAAAATCGCCAATGCGATTCTCATCAAGCCCAATCAGATCGGCACGTTGACGGAAACCAGAGCGGCCATCGACATGGCCTACCAGGCGAAGTATGCAGCCGTGGTGTCGCATCGTTCGGGCGAGACCGAGGATTCGACCATTGCGGATATCGCGGCAGCAACCACTGCCACCCAGATAAAGACCGGGTCCATGTCGCGCTCGGATCGCATTGCCAAGTACAACCAACTGCTGCGGATCGAAGGCGAGTTGGGGTCCAAGGCTGCTTACGCCGGCAGGCGCGCACTATCGGTACCAATTTCTTAAGAGTTCATGCTAAGCTCCTGTCCCCATGAGGATTTTAGCTTCCGTCTTGGGTCTGACCCTGCTCTTGCTGCAGTACCGGCTCTGGATCTCCGATCATGGAGTACGCGAAGTTTCGCGCCTGCAGGCCGCAGTCGATGCACAGGCGTCTGCAAACCGCGAACAAGGTGCACGCAACCGTCAATTAGTGGCGGAAGTCGCTGATCTTAAAGTGGGTTTAACCGCACTTGAAGAACGAGCCCGCAGCGAATTGGGTATGGTCGGCAACAGCGAAACCTTTTACCAAGTGGTGACGGCGGCAACTCCTGCAGCGCCCGCACCGGCGACTCCCGTCACCGCTCGCGCGAATTAATGTCTGCCCCGAGAGAGCGGCGCGTCTGGGCGATTGTTCCCGCCGCCGGTCGCGGCGCGCGTTTCGCCGAAGCGGCTCCTGCTTGCGCACCTAAGCAATATGCAGCGCTGCATGGAGCCACCGTGTTGGAATGGTCGTTGCGCGCATTGCTGGCTGAACCACGCGTGTCTTCGGTGGTGGTGGCGCTGGCAGCGCATGACTCCGATTGGCCGAAGGTCGCGTCGCGGCTCAATAGTGCAAAGCTGCAAACCACCCTTGGTGGTGTCAATCGCCAGGACAGCGTGCTCAACGGCCTCGATCATCTGGCGAGCCAAGCTGCGGCGCAGGACTGGATTTTGGTGCACGATGCCGCGCGCCCGTGCTTCAGTTCCACCGACCTCACGGCGTTGCTCGACGCCCTCGATCGTGCGGTAAGCCCGGCGGGCGTGGTGCTTGCGGCGCCGGTGGTCGATACGGTCAAGCGCGAGCTCGGCGGCGCCCTCGAAACCGTGGACCGCCAGGGGTTGTGGCGCGCGCTGACGCCGCAGGTATTTGCATTTGCGCAGTTGCGCCATGCGCTGAAGGCAGCGGCGCTGGCCGGGGTGCTGGTGACCGACGAGGCGCAGGCCATCGAAAGAATGGGATTGCGGCCGACGCTGGTGCAAGGCTCGCCATTCAATGTGAAGATCACGCGCGTCTCGGACTTAACCACCGCCGCCAACATATTAAAATTGACTGAGGACAGGCCCATGCGAGTCGGACAAGGGATGGATGTGCACGCTTTCGGCCAGGGGGATCATGTCATCTTGGGCGGTGTTCGCATCGCGCACAAGAACGGCGTCGTGGCGCACTCCGATGGCGACGTCGTTATTCACGCACTCTGCGATGCGTTGCTGGGTGCGATGGGCGATGGCGATATCGGACAGCATTTTCCGGATAGCGATCCGCGTTATCGCGGCGCGGACAGCCGCGTGTTCCTGCGCGTGGTGGCGGCACGGATGCAGGCAGCCGGTCTGCAATTGATCAACGCCGACGTGACGGTGCTCGCCGAAGCGCCGCGCATCGCCGCGCACCGCGACGCAATGGCGGCCAATCTCGGCGCCGACCTGGGTGTGGCGGCGCGACTCATCAATATCAAAGCCACCACCACTGAGCGCTTGGGATTCATCGGCCGCGGCGAAGGACTGGCGGCAATGGCGTCCGTCTTGCTCGGTTCGTAGGAGCCGTCCGCGTGCACGGAAGGCGCCCGGATATGTGGGAAAACACTGCGCTGCGGCCTTCCAAAGCGCACGGCTTGGCGTTGCCGCCGGCGGACTTGAAGTCTGTGCCGGAAGATTTTCAGGTCGAGGAGCAACTGTCGTTCGAGCCTTCCGGAAGCGGACCTCACTGGCTGCTGCGGGTCGAGAAGCGCGGCGCGAACACCCGCTGGGTGAGCGCGCAGCTCGCCCGCATCGCCGGCGTTTCCGCGGGCGACGTGGGCTACGCCGGCCTCAAGGATAGACAGGCCATCGCGGTGCAGTGGTTCAGTGTGCCCAGTCTGAAGACAACGGCCGAATTCTGGAACAGCGTGCACACCTCGGAATTCAAAGTACTCGAAACCCGGGCGAATTTACGCAAGCTGCGGCGTGGCGCCCTGTCCGGCAATCGGTTTCGCATCCGCTTGCGCAACGCCGTCTGGCCGCGCGAACAATTGGACTCGAAGCTCGAGATTCTCCGCACGTACGGCGCACCCAATTATTTCGGGCCGCAGCGCTTCGGCCGTGGCGGCTACAATCTCGATCGGGTCGCGGCATGGGTGCAAAGCGGTATGGCGCCGCGCAGCCGGACTGAGCGCAGTTTTGCGCTCTCCGCCGCGCGCTCCCTGGTGTTCAATGCCGTGCTTGCCCGGCGGGTGGACGCGGGCGACTGGTCGCAACTTGGCGCAGGCGATCTGGCGATGCTTGATGGCAGCGGTAGCCACTTTCCCGTCGCCATCATCGATGAAGAGCTGCGCCGCCGCTCGAGCGAGCTCGACATCCATCCGTCAGGGCCGCTTTGGGGCCGCGGATTGCCGGCGACTGAAGGACAGGCCCTGGTGCATGAACTCGCGGCAGCGAGTGAATTGGCGCCGGTGACGGATTTGCTGGCTGCTCAAGGCCTGTCGCAGGAGCGGCGCGCGCTGCGCTGTGCGGTCAAGGATCTGTCGGTCGAGCACGATGCCGGCAACGTGACCTTGAGTTTCTTCCTCGGACGTGGGCAATTCGCCACGGCCGTGCTGCGTGAAATTTGTACATTCGAGGACGTTCCGGAACTCGACGCCGACGAAGACTAGTGAGCTGCCTTTTTACAGCACGTTGAACACGAACTCGCGCCGTGCAAGCCGTCCGCGTTCATCGGCTACCAGCAGCAGCAGGCGGTGGTGTCCGTGGGGCAGTTGGACGCCGGTCACGCGCAATCCCTGCGCTGATACGGCCGCGCGATCTGTAATCCGTCGGGTGATGTCCTTGGTGACCAGCCCCACGTAGCAGACGCGCAAAGTTTCCGGCCGGATCGGCGCGCTGCCTGCCTGGATGAATTTAAGATCGATATCAATGGGCGTGATCAAGGGTTTCTCGAGCGTCGGCTGGGTGATTTTGATTTGCGGATTGTCGGCGTCGTTATCGGCGACGGAGGCGCAGGTGGGCCTGCCGTTGTCTGCGCTCAAATCACGGGTCTTGAAGTCCGTCGGTTCCGTCGGGCCGACGCTGCTCCAACTTTGCGCCTCGCTCTCGGTCACAAGATCGAATGTGCCGGCGGCGGAAGCCGGCGCGGCTGCGGTCTGCGCCACGGCCGAACCGGCCGACAAGATGATCGATGCGCCGAAAATTACAATGCACTTCCTCATCGCTACCCCTGTGTCAGCAAAAAAAATCAGGCCCGAAGCAATACGTACACGGCGCCCGCGCCGCCGTCAATCGCGCGCGCGGACACGAACGCCATGACGTCCGTGTGCCGGCGCAACCAGAGATTCACCGCCGTCTTGAGTACCGGGCCCCGCACCCCCGAACGATAGCCCTTGCCGTGAATGACTCGCACGCAGCGGCAGCCGCCGTCACGGCAGCGTGCGAGAAAATCGGCCAGCCGGGCGCGCGCCGACATTTGAGTCAACCCATGCAAGTCCAATTCTTCATCGATGGGGTAAAGGCCGCGGCGCAACCGGCGCATCACTTGGATGCGCACACCGGCGCGCTGAAAAGACAGAGCCCCGTCGCCGGTGACCGCCAACGCGTCGCTCGCTTGCCCCGCACCCGCCAGCGCGGCGCCCGTCAGCGCGGCGCCCGTAAGCGCGCCGCCCATATCCACCGGGTTTTCGACAAGCGGCCCACCGACGATCAGGGGCATTGCCTCATCGAGATTTTCAATAGACGACGAGGCGGTTTTGCGTATCCGCACACGTGGTTTGAGTTTCGAGAGGCCCGCCGGCGCGGGTGTTTGCATCAGGGGTCGCACGTCGTGCACGGCGGCGCGAAACGCGCTGGCATCGGAGACGGCGTCAGTCGCGGCGATGATATTGTCGGAACGTCGCTTGACCATGAATAGGGGACTCGATCGGCTATCGGGGTTTCCAGCCTTGCAGTATAGTCCGCACGGCGGCACCCGCCAGCGAGGCTCCTAGGCCAGGCTGTTTATTCTTGTGAAAATCCTTCTTTCGAACGATGACGGCTACCGGGCTGAGGGTTTGACCGCGTTGGCGGCTGCCATCAGGCCGCTGGGCAGCGTGACCATCGTTGCTCCGGATCGCAATCGTAGCGGCGCCAGCAACTCCCTCACGCTCGATGTGCCGCTGCGTGCGGCGCGCTATGACGCCGACGCTTATTACGTCAATGGCACCCCGACCGATTGCGTGCATCTGGCGATTTCAGGCTTGTTCGAGTTCGACCATGACATCGTGGTGTCGGGGGTCAACGACGGCGCGAATCTCGGCGATGACACTTTGTACTCCGGCACGGTTGCCGCGGCGGTCGAGGGCCGGTTTCTCGGCCTGCCTGCGATCGCGGTGTCGCTGTGCGTCGAGCCGGGCAGCCCGCGAAATTTTGCGGCCGCCGCGCGCATCGCGGCGCAACTGGTGCAGCGAATGGCGCTGGACCGATTGCAGGGACCGGAGGCCGGGCCGGTTATTCTCAACGTCAATGTGCCGGACCTGCCCGACGGCGAATTGCGTGGCCTTAAGGCCACCCGTCTCGGCAGCCGTCATCGCAGCAAGCCCATCGTCAAGTCCAAGGACCCGCGTGGCCGCAACGTCTACTGGGTGGGCAATGCCGGCGCCGGCCAGGATGCTGGACCCGGTACGGATTTTTATGCCGTAGCCGAGGGGTTCGCGTCCGTCACGCCGCTGCAAATCGACTTGACACGACATGCGGCCCTGCCGGAACTACAGAAGTGGCTCAAGCTTGAGTAGCTTCCTGGAAGGGCCGCGACTGAGCGGGATAGGCATGACTTCGGCGCGCACCCGAGAACGCCTGGTGCAGCGTTTGCAGGACCAGGGAATCAGAGATCTGCGGGTACTCGATCGGATTCGCAACGTGCCGCGTCATCTGTTTATGGACGAGGCGCTCGCCAGCCGGGCGTACGAGGACACGGCTCTGCCCATTGGGTTCGGTCAAACCATCTCCCAACCCTTTGTCGTGGCCTGTATGACCGCAGCGCTGCTGGAGGCCGGCGCGTTACGCAATGTCTTGGAGATCGGCACCGGCTGCGGCTACCAAACGGCGGTGCTATCGCCGCTGGTCGAGAAGATCTACACCATCGAACGGATCGAGAGTCTTTTGGGCCGCGCACGCCGCACCCTGCGCGAGCTGCGCATTAGGAACGTGAATTTTCGGCACGACGACGGCAGTGTCGGTTGGGTGGCGCGCGCGCCCTATGATGCGATCTTGTTGACGGCGGCGCCGCACGCTGTGCCGCCCGCGTTGTTCGAGCAGCTAAGCGTCGGCGGCCGGCTGATCGCGCCGGTGGGTCCGGAGGGCCGCCAAGAGCTGTACCGTTACACCCGCGGGGAAACTCGGATCGATCGCGAGTCGCTCGGCTCGGTGAGTTTTGTGCCCCTGCTTTCAGGACTCCAGCGTTAGCAGCCGGCGGGTCTTCCAACCCTGGCGCTTCTCGCGCCCGATAACCACCGCGACACTGTGCTGCCTGCTGCTCGGTGCATGCGCCGACAGCGCCGATAGCTGGCCTGAGAGCTACATCGTACGTCCGCAAGACACGCTCTATAGCATCGCTTGGCGGCACGATCTGGATTTTCGCGACTTGGCGCGCTGGAACAATATCGGCGCAGATTTTCACATCTCGGTCGGACAGGCATTGGTACTGGCAGGACCACCGCATCCGGGCCCCAGCGATGCGCCGCTGGTGGGCCAGGCACGGCCCCTACCGTCCACGCCACCTGTGGCTGTGCATGCGCCGCCTGCGGCGGCAGCCGGGGCGTCATCGAGATGGCTATGGCCTACTGAGCATGCCGCGGCGCCTCGACCGGGACAGGGCGGCGGAATTCTACTGGCGGGGAAGTTGGGCCAAGATGTGTTCGCCGCCAGTGCCGGCCGCGTGGTCTATACCGGCAGCGGCCTGCGTTCTTACGGCAACCTCATCATCATCAAACACGTCGACGGTCTGCTCTCCGCGTACGCCCACAACCGCGAGATGCTGGTGCGCGACGGCCAAGAAGTTGCAGCAGGGCAGGTGATCGCACACATGGGTCTGGGGCCGCAGCAATTGCCGGTGTTGTATTTTGAGATAAGACAGAACGGCAAGCCGATCGACCCGCTGCCGTATCTTTCAAGATAATGTTATAGCTAATGTAAGTTATATAAGCTATTGATTTTAATTAAAACGATGCGTGGAAGCATCTTTGTCGCAGTGCTTGCGAGTGCGCATTTCGTGTGTTTAACTGCGGCCGGATCGGAAAAGTCCATTTGCGGGGCGCTGTAGGTTTACACGGGGTGAGAGTGATAAAAGAGTAAGAAGATCAAGAAGAAGAACAATAAATCTCGATACCGTATCAATTGTGGATTCCGTAAGCGCCCTGCCATTTTCTTGATTGTTTTCACACCATGAGTAACGCCACCACGCGGCGCTGCTCCGCCACCAGTACGTTGAAAGTGCGGCAGGCGGCGGCCGTATCCATCACCTCCAATCCCACACCCGCGTTCAAGAACTGACCTTTGAAGGATGCCGGCGGAAAGAATTGTCGCGGACCAGTTCCGAGCAGCACCACTTCAGGATCAAGCGTCAGAATGCGCGACGGATCCATGGCCGCGAGATCGTGCAGGTCGCGCACGTCAGGCAAGCGCAGCACCTCCGTGGCGCTCACGATGACCGTCTCCCCATAGGTCTCGTCGTTGACCCGCAGTTGCCCGGGTGCGTACGCGCGGATAAGCCGGGTGGAACTCGAGTCCTGGGTGAAGCGCATGTGCGTAAGATACTGAAATTGGCGCCGGAGCGTTCGTGTTCACCCACTACTACCGTTTTTCCTGCCGCAGCACGGCCAGCCGGCGACGTGCGCCGTTGCTCGAGCGATTGCTGGCGCGCGCCGATTCGTCCACCACCGTGACCGACTGGCGCGCCGACGCGTTTCGGGTCATCGCACCCGGTAGTACCTCCATGCCCGGCGTGGCTGCCGTTGCCGCTTACGCCGAGTTCGGCGCGGTGCCCGGCGCGACGCTCCTCGCCGCAACGCCGGCGCATTATCTCGTCGAAATGAGTAATGTGCGGCTGGCCGAGGACGGTATCCTGTCGCTGCGCCAAGCCGAGGCCGACGCCTTGGCCGGTGAATTCAACCGCGTGTGGCATGACGCAGGGATTCGCATGCTCGCCGGCTCGCGCGCCGAATTATTCTGCATAGCCGACCAACCGCTGTCGGTATCGACTCATGATCCCGAGGAAGTGCTTGGCCACCCTATTGAAATGTATCTGCCCAGCGGTCAGTGCGCGCCGCGCCTGCGCCGGCTTATGAGCGAAATCGAGATGTGGCTGTTCGAGCATGCCGTGAATCGATCACGGGTCGCGGCCGGCGCACCTGCGGTGAGTGGCCTGTGGTTATGGGGAAGCGGATCCGTACTCGAATCGCTGCCGCAGTTGACTGGCTGGACGGCGGGCAACGATTTGCTGTTCGGCTCATTCGCCGCCGCGCGCGACCCGCAGCACGCCGGTTCAGCGGTGGTTACGAGCGACGCGCAGCCGGGAACGAATAAGTGGCGCGAATTCGAGTCGCGTTTGCTCGAGTGCTCATTGGCGGACTTGCGCGCGCGGCGGATCGGACGGCTGCAACTGTCGGCGGGTAAGCGAGTCTTCAGCATGAGCCGCAGCGGCATGCTCAGATTTTGGCGCCGTGTCCGGCCCTGGTGGGAGTCCTTCGGATGACCTCGAGCGAGATCCGGCGGCGACCGCCGCCGCAGCCGTGCGACTTCGGCGCGGACATTCATCCCGTCCTGAGGCGCGTCTATGCGGCGCGCGGCCTCACGGACAGCGAGGATCTGGATTTGTCTTTGGAGCGGCTGCTACCCGTCAGTTCGCTCGCCGGTGTCGACGCGGCGGCTGAGCTGCTGTCGGCGCATCGCGCCGCCGGACGGGTGCTCATCATCGGTGATTTTGACGCCGACGGCGCTACCAGCACGGCGCTCATGGTGCGCGCGCTGCGCGCCCTACGCTTTGCCCATGTCGATTTCCTGGTGCCCAACCGCTTTAAATTCGGCTATGGGCTCACTCCTGAGATCGTGGCATTGGCGGCGGGCCGCGCACCCTCTCTCATCGTTACCGTCGATAATGGCGTATCGAGCGTGGCGGGGGTGGAGGCGGCACGCGATCTGGGTATTCCCGTGCTGGTAACGGATCACCACTTGCCAGGTGCCGTGCTGCCGCGCGCGCATGTCATCGTCAATCCCAACCTTGCCGGGGCCCACTTCGCAAGTCCGGCCCTGGCCGGCGTCGGGGTCGCGTTTTATGTGATGGCCGCTCTCGCGAAAACGCTCACGCAACATGATTTTCGCCTCGCGGAACTGCTCGATCTAGTCGCCCTCGGCACCGTCGCCGACGTCGTGCCTCTGGATCGCAACAACCGCATACTGGTGTCTCAGGGGCTGCGCCGCATTCGTGCGGGCCGCTGCGTGCCGGGCATCCGAGCGTTGCTCGAATCAGCCGGCAGAAACCAGGAGCGAATCACCGCCGCTGATTTGGGCTTTGCCGTGGCACCGCGCTTGAACGCGGCCGGGCGGCTCACCGATATGTCCGTCGGGATTGCCTGCCTGCTGGCCGATACGGCCGACGAAGCGGGCAGGCTTGCGGGCATGCTCGCTAAGCTCAATGAGGAGCGGCGTGAAATCGAACAGCGCATGCAGCTCGAGGCGCTCGACATCGCCGCGCGCGCCGGCGTCGATGACCTCGGCGCACAATCCCTGGGGCTGTGCCTCTACGATGAAAATTGGCATCAGGGAGTCGTCGGTCTGGTCGCGGGCAGGATCAAGGACCGGGTGCATCGTCCCGTCATCGCTTTCGCGCGCGCCGCAGACGGCTCTTTGCGCGGCTCGGGGCGCTCGGTCGCCGGAGTCAATATTCGCGATGCGCTCGACAGCATTGCCACCCGCCATCCGGGCCTCATCGACAAATTCGGCGGCCACGCCATGGCGGCAGGCATGAGCCTACCCGAGCAGAACTTGGCGGCGTTTAAAGCCGCTTTCGCGGCGGAGATCGCTTTACGCACCGACCGAGAATCGCTCGCGGGCGTGATCCACTCGGACGGCCCGCTCACGAGCGCCGAACTGTGCCTCGACACTGCCCGCGTGTTGCGCGCTGCCGGCCCCTGGGGCCAGGGCTTTCCGGAACCGGTATTCGACGGTGAATTCCACGTCGCCGATTCACGCGTCGTGGGCGGACGCCATCTAAAACTGCGGCTCAAAGCCGCGGATATGTCGAGCGGCGGCAGCGCTCGCGGCACTGACCTCATCGAAGCCATCGCCTTCGGCTACATCGGTGGCGCAACGGAAGATCCGAAGGTGCGCAGCGGCGCGCGCATTGAACTGGCCTATCGCCTTGAGATCAACGAGTTTCGGGGCAATGAAAGCGTGCAGCTGAATTGTCAGCAGGTGTGTGCGTCCTGAGCAATTGCACTGTGCTAGCATTCAAGCCCATGGAACTCAATCAAATCAAGCGATTCATCAAAGATCTCGAAGAGCGTACCGACTCTTTGAGGAGGTATCTTTGATTACGATAACAAGCACGAGCGTCTGCAGGAAGTAGAGCGCGAGCTCGAGCAGCCCGGTGTCTGGAATAATCCCGAGCGCGCTCAGGAATTGGGCAAGGAGCGCGCACAGCTGGAGCAGGTGGTCGGCGGCTTGGACCGTCTGAAGCGTGCGTTGAGCGATGCCGCGCAACTCCTGGATCTGGCGGCCGCCGAGGCGGACGTCGGGACCACCGAGGAAATCGAGGCCGACGTCAGTCGGCTGTCCCTCGAGGTGGAGCAGCTGGAGTTCCAGCGCATGTTTCCGGGCAAGATGGATTCGCACAATGCGTTTCTCGACATTCAAGCCGGGGCGGGCGGAACCGAAGCGCAGGATTGGGCCGCTATGCTGCTGCGCATGTATCTGAAGTGGGCCGATGGGCATGGCATCAAGACCGAGATCATCGATCAAAGCGACGGCGAAGTGGCTGGAATCAAGGGTGCAACCATCAATATGATCGGACCTTACGCCTATGGCTGGCTGCGCACCGAGACTGGCGTGCACCGTCTGGTGCGCAAATCGCCTTTCGACTCCGGTAATCGGCGGCACACATCGTTTGCCTCGGTGTTCGTGTCGCCGGAAGTGGACGATGACATCGACATCGAGATCAATCCGGCGGACTTGCGCACCGACGTGTATCGATCCAGCGGCGCCGGTGGACAGCACGTGAACAAGACCGAATCCGCGGTGCGCATCACGCATATGCCGAGCGGTATCGTGGTCGCCTGCCAAGGCGAGCGCAGCCAGCATAAAAACCGCTCCACGGCGATGAAAATGCTGAAGGCGAAGCTCTACGAGCTCGAGTTCAACAAACGCAACGCAGCCGCCAAGGTTCTGGAGGATTCCAAATCCGACGTAAGCTGGGGCAATCAAATCCGCAGCTACGTGCTGGATCAGTCGCGGATCAAGGATCTGCGCACCGGCGTGGAGATCGGCAACACCACCGCGGTGCTCGACGGGGCGCTCGACGTATTCATGCAGGCTAGTTTGAAACAGGGGCTGTAGCGCGAACGACCTATGAGCGAAGACGACGAGAACCATTTGATTTCGCAGCGGCGCGCCAAACTCGCCAAGCTGCGCGAACGCGGCAACGCCTTTCCAAACGACTTTCGGCGCGATGCGCTGGCGGCGGATATTCTCACGTCCTATGGCGCCAAGAGCGCCGAGGCGCTGGAAGCGGCGCCCATTCGAGTCAAAGTGGCGGGCCGGATGCGTGCCAAGCGGGTCATGGGCAAGGCAAGTTTTGCCAAGCTCGAGGATTCGAGCGGCGCCATTCAAGTGTTCCTGCAGCAGCAGGCGCTCGGCGAGGTCTACGATGACTTCAAGGGATGGGACGTCGGCGATGTGCTCGGCGCCGAAGGCACGCTGTTTCGCACCAAGACCGGCGAGTTGTCGGTGCGGGTGGAGCGTCTGCTGCTGCTCACCAAGTCGCTGCGGCCCCTGCCTGACAAGTGGCATGGGATCGCCGATACGGAATTGCGTTACCGGCGCCGCTATGTCGATTTGATCATGAATGAGGACAGTCGGCGCGTGTTCGAAACACGTAGCGCGATCGTGCGCTACCTGCGCGCCTTTCTAGACGCACGTGGATTCCTCGAAGTGGAAACCCCGATGCTGCATCCCATCCCAGGCGGTGCGGCAGCGCGTCCATTCAAGACGCATCACAACGCACTCGATGTCGGCATGTACCTGCGCATCGCGCCGGAGCTGTATTTGAAGCGCCTCACGGTCGGCGGATTCGAGCGTGTGTATGAGATCAACAGAAATTTCCGCAATGAAGGCGTGTCCACGCAGCACAACCCCGAGTTCACCATGCTCGAGCTGTATCAGGCCTATGCGGATTACACCGATCTCATGGAAATGATCGAGACCCTGTTTCAAGGTCTCGCCGACACCCTGTTGGGTTCGCGCAAACTGGTCTATCAAGGCACGGAGATCGATCTATCGCGCAGCTTCGCGCGCAGGACCATAGAAGACATCATCCTGGCCAACAATGCCGACTTGGACCCCATGTCGCTGCGCGACCTGTCGTATTTGCGCCGTGTCTGCGGTCAGATGAAAATTCCGTTCAAGGACGCGGACGGGCCGGGTAAATTGCAGATCGAGATATTCGAGCGCAGCGGCGAACATACCCTGGTGCAGCCGACATTCGCCTATGCTTATCCTGCCGAGGTGTCGCCGCTGTCACGGCGCAACGATGCCGACCCGTTCATCACGGATCGCTGGGAATTTTTTGTCGGTGGCCGCGAGCTCGCCAATGGATTCTCGGAACTCAACGATGCAGAGGATCAGGCGCAGCGCTTCAAGGATCAGGTGCAGCGCAAGGATGCCGGCGACGAGGAGGCCATGTACTACGATGCCGATTATGTGCGCGCGTTGGAGTACGGCATGCCGCCCACGGCCGGGCTGGGACTCGGGGTCGACCGGTTGGTGATGCTGTACACGAATTCCCCGTCGATTCGCGACGTGTTGCTGTTCCCGCATCTGCGGCCCGAATCTTGACTTGAAGCAGTCCGGTTGGGTCCGGTCGGCGTGCTCGAACCGAAGCGCCACAGCGGCGGTGGCCGCATGCCGACACCGTCGAAATCATCGATCTATAGGTCCGAGAACCCTCTAGAGCGGGTATGGCAGCGGCAGTTCGATCGCCGGCACGGGAGCTTCGCTGCCGGTTTCGCCGCCACCCTCTGCGCCGGCCTGCCTATTCAACACCGCCAACACTTCGAAGCCGTCGCCGCTGCGAACCGCCTCGACCAGGCGACCCGCGCGGCCGTCGGCCAAGCGCAGGGGCTGCCCTGGCTGCCAATCGCCCTGCGGCAACTCGAGCCGGTACAGGCGACGCTTGATACGTCCGAGATGTTGGGTGCGGGCAATGATTTCCTGCCCGGTGTAGCAGCCCTTGCTGAAGCTGATGCCGTCGAGCAGATCGAGGTTCAACATTTGCGCGACGAAGGCTTCGCGAGTTGATGTGTAAACCTGCGGCAGGCCGGCGCGAATGTCCGCAAGACGCCAGTCATGTTCGATCTGATCTGCGGTAGAGGGCACGCCGGCCAAGCCGCGCTGCGCCAGTTTCTGCGCGCTGCCAATGACCCAGTAGCGAGCGGGATCGCCGTTGACGGCGGCAACCCCGAGGCCGTCCGTCTCGTGATATCCGGTACTCGATGCCGGAACGCCGATGCCGGCGTGGTGCAAGTGCTGCGTTCCATGCTGACCGGAGACTTCGAGCTGCGCGTCGGCAGCTTCGATTTTCACCTTGGCTCGAAGTACGAACTTGCGCAGGCCTTCGAGGGTGGCGCAGATCAGTTCACGCGGCAGGATGGCGGTGATGCCGCTGGAATGGGGCAATAGGTGCATCAGCGCCAGCACCCGGCCCTGCGGACTCGAGTAGGCGGCGAACAGACTCTGTCCTTGCGCGAGCCGACGCGTATCGTGGGAGATCTGCCCTTGGAGAAAGCTCAAGGAATCGGGCCCGATGAATCGCAATACGCTGAGTTGCGGCAGGCGGCCTGATAGGAAAGGTGCGGCGTGGAGGCTCATCGCCTATGAAGTGGGTACGGGGGCACCGATGTCAACCCTGCACGAAGCAGTGAATTCTGGCAAACTTTCACTTGTGACGACGTATTCCGATGACCCTACCCGAATCAAGCCCTCCAGCGAGCCCGTGCCGGCAGATCCATCTGCCGCGGCGCCGGTCCCCAAAGCACGCGAAGTAGGCGGGCGCGATGGCCCCGAGCCGACCCGATTTGGGGATTGGGAGTTGCGCGGCCGCTGTATCGACTTTTGACCATGCCCCGTCCGACATCACCTCACTTGCAAATCTATCGATGGCAAATCGGCAACAGCTTGTCGATTTTGCATCGGCTGACCGGCATCGCTCTGGCCTTTGGCCTGCTCGCGCTATGTTACTGGCTGGTGTCGCTGGCCGGCGGTGACGCTGCCTATGGTGTGGCTGCACACGCGTTCGGCAGTCCGTGGGGTATCGCGGGTCTCATTGGCTGGACTTTCGCGTTTGTGTACCACTTGTTGAACGGAATTCGTCATCTGTTTTGGGACGTGGGCAAGGGTTTTGAACGCACGCAGCGGCATGCCAGCGGCTGGTTCGCCGTGCTTGGCGCGCTCGGCTTGACGCTATGTATTTGGGTGTTCATTTGGCATTCAGGGTCATGAGTCTGCGCAGCCCCATGGGCCGGGTGCTCGGTTTGGGATCGGCCAAGGATGGTACCGCTCATTGGTGGGCGCAGAGGGTGAGCGCCGCAGCTCTGGTCCCGCTCACATTGTGGTTTGTGATTTCCTTGTTGGCGCTGCCGGCGCTTGACTATGGCACCGTCAGAACGTGGTTGTCGGTCCCATTGAGCAGCCTACTGGCGGTGTTACTGGTCGCCGTCACCACCTATCACTCCTATCTGGGAACCGGCGTCATCATCGAAGACTACGTGCACTGCGCCGCCACGAAATTGCTGTCGCTATTGCTGCTCAGATTTCTGTACGTGTTCGTCGGCGGCGCGGGCATATTTGCAATCCTGCGGGTCGCGTTCGGAACTTGAAGACTTATGAGTGAATACAAATTCATCGACCATAGCTACGATGTGGTGGTAGTGGGCGCCGGCGGCGCCGGCTTGCGTGCGACCTTCGGATTGGCGGAGGTGGGCTTGTCCACCGCGTGCCTGACCAAGGTCTTCCCGACGCGCAGTCACACCGTCGCGGCGCAGGGCGGCATCTCGGCGGCGCTTGGCAATATGGGCGCCGATGACTGGCGCTGGCACATGTACGACACCGTGAAGGGTTCGGACTGGCTCGGCGACCAAGACGCCATCGAGTTCATGTGCAAGGAGGCGCCGTCCGCCGTCATCGAACTCGAGCACTACGGCGTGCCGTTTTCTCGCACCGAGGACGGCCGCATTTACCAACGTCCGTTCGGCGGCATGACCACGCACTACGGCAAGGGCATCGCTCAGCGCACCTGTGCTGCGGCAGATCGGACCGGCCATGCCATGTTGCATACCCTGTATCAACAATCCCTCAAGCACGAAGCGAATTTCTTCATCGAGTACTTCGCGCTCGATCTGATTATGGAAAACGGCGAATGCCGCGGCGTCATCGCGCTCGACATGGCCGACGGCACGCTGCATCGCTTTCGCGCACACATGGTCATATTGGCCACCGGCGGCTATGGCCGGGCGTGGTTCACCTGCACGTCCGCGCACACCTGTACCGGCGACGGCGGCGGGATGGCGCTGCGCGCAGGCCTGCCCTTGCAAGACATGGAGTTCGTGCAATTCCATCCTACCGGCATCTATGGGGCCGGCTGCTTGATCACCGAGGGCGCGCGCGGCGAAGGCGGTTATTTGACGAACTCTGCCGGCGAACGATTTATGGAGCGCTACGCACCGAATGCCAAGGACTTGGCGTCGCGCGATGTCGTCAGCCGCTCCATGACGGTGGAAATTCGCGAGGGCCGCGGTGTGGGGCCGCTCAAAGACCACATTCAGCTGCACCTCGAGCATTTAGGGCCCGCCGTCATCAAGGAACGATTGCCGGGCATCGCCGAGACTGCGCGGATATTTGCGGCAGTCGACGTCAACAAGGATCCGATTCCCGTGCTGCCCACAGTGCATTACAACATGGGCGGCATCCCGTGCAATGTGCACGGCGAGGTTGTGACTCGCGCCGGCGGCGCGGACACGGTGGTTCCCGGACTCATGGCGGTGGGCGAGGCTGCCTGCGTGTCGGTGCACGGCGCGAACCGCTTGGGGTCCAATTCGCTGCTCGATCTCGTGGTATTCGGCCGGGAGGCCGCGCGCCAGTGTGCGCGTGTGGTGAAGCCCAACACGCCGCATCGCGCCTTCAAAGCCGATGCGGGGGACGCCGCGCTCGCGCGCCTGGATAGATTCAGGTTCGCCAAGGGTTCGCAGCGCACCGCGGACGTGCGCCTGGCGATGCAGCGGATCATGCAAAGCGATGCCACGGTGTTTCGAACGGGCGAGTCTTTGAACGAAGGCAAACGCCGGCTGGCGGAAGTGCTCGCCGCCTTTGCCGATGTGGCGGTCACGGATCGTTCGCTCGTTTGGAATACCGATCTGATCGAGACTTTGGAACTCGACAATCTTCTCGGACAGGCGGTTGCGACCATGCATTCGGCGGAGAATCGCACAGAGAGCCGCGGTGCGCAGGCGCGCGAGGACTACCCCGACCGCGACGATCAGAATTGGTTGAAGCACTCGTTGTGCTGGGTATCGCAGGCCGGTGAGACGCGCTTCGATTACCGGCCCGTGCACCTCAATACACTGACCGACGATGTGCAATCGATTCCACCCAAGGTGCGGACCTACTAGTCCCGCGTATCGGAGCATTTGATGGCAGAATTCTCGCTTCCCGCCAATTCCAAGGTACGCAAGGACGGGCGCGTATTCAAGGCGCCGGCCGGCGCGAAGAATGTCCGCGTCTTCAAGATCTACCGATTCGATCCCGAAGCGGCGGAAAATCCGCGCCTGGACAGTTATGAGGTCGACATGGACGCGTGCGGTCCCATGGTGTTGGACGCGCTGATTAAGATCAAGAATGAGATCGATTCCACGCTGAGCTTCCGGCGTTCATGCCGGGAGGGAATATGCGGCTCGTGCGCCATGAATATCGACGGCAAGAACGGCCTGGCCTGCGTCAGCGCATGCGCCGACGTCAAGCACGACATCAAGATATATCCGTTGCCGCACCTGCCGGTCATCAAGGATTTGGTTCCTGATCTGACGAACTTCTATGCCCAGTACGCGTCCATCAAGCCCTGGCTGCAGACCCGTACGCCGGCGCCTCCCGACAGCGAGCGGCTGCAGTCCAAGGGCGACCAGGAAATGGTGGATCAGCCGTCGGCGTGCATCCTGTGTGCTTGCTGCTCCACGAGTTGTCCCAGCTATTGGTGGAATAGCGACCGGTACTTAGGTCCTGCGGCGCTGCTGGCGGCCTATCGCTGGATCGTCGATAGCCGCGACGAGGCGGCCGGAGAGCGCCTGGACTACCTGGAGGATCCGTTCAAGCTGTATCGCTGCCATACCATCATGAACTGCACCGAAGCCTGCCCGAAGGATCTGAATCCGGCCAAGGCCATCGGTGAGATCAAGCAAATGATGATCCACCGCCGCCATTGATGGCAGCCGAGCTTGGCAAGCTGCGCTGGCGTTGCCGCCGCGGCATGAAGGAACTCGACGTCTTGCTGTCGCGCTACGTGGATGAACGCTTCTGCAGCGCGTCCACTGCGGAGCGGGAGGCGTTTAAGTTGCTGTTGGAAACCCAAGATCCGATTCTTTATGACTACTGCCTGGGTTCGGAGCCGCCGCCGGCGCAGTTTCTGGCCCTGATCGAGCGAATTACGTCAGATCGCACCCCTTAGACAGAGGTCTGGCGCTGTTAGAATCCCAACCTGTGCACAAAGTCACGTTTAATAGCGGCCAGCCTCGGAAATCGCCGAACTTTTCCGCCGTGGGTCTGTCTATCGCGTCAGGCTGGGTTGTCTGCCCGCCGATTTGGGATCACGCATGAGTGTTGAGGAGAGTGATCTCAAACTGGTCGAGAGGGTCCAGCGCGGTGAGCGCGCGGCGTTCGATTTGTTGGTTCTGCGATACCAGCACAAGGTGCTGAAGCTGATCATGCGTTACGTGCACGATGCAACCGAGGCTGAAGATATCGCACAGGAGGCTTTCGTCAAAGCATACCGTGCACTGCCGTCGTTTCGTGGCGATAGCGCCTTCTACACGTGGCTGTATAGGATCGCGATCAACACAGCGAAGAACGCGCTGGTCGCTACCAAGCGCCGGCCGATGGATTACGATCTGGATCTGCAGGATCCCGAACAATACGATTTACACGCCCGATTGGCCGAATCCGAGACCCCGGAAGGTTTGCTGCTCACCGATGAGATTCGCGACACCGTGAACCGCGCCATCGAGAACTTGCCGGAAGATCTTCGCACCGCGATCGTGCTGCGCGAGTTGGAAGGATTGAGCTACGAGGATATTGCGCAAACCATGGAATGCCCGGTTGGTACCGTGCGCTCGCGAATCTTTCGCGCGCGCGAAGCGATAGACAAGAAGTTACGACCCATATTCGATGGCGGCCTTGGTCGGCCTGAGGACACATGAGCGAACAAATTCGTGAGCAGGTCTCGGCGTTTCTCGACGGAGAATTGCCCAACTCGGAAACCGAATTGCTGTTGAGGCGCCTGACGCGCGACAGCGAACTGCGCGAGAGTTTCGCGCGCTACGCGTTAGTCGGCGAGGCGATGCGCGGCCCGGGGCCGCTCATGACGAAGGGTTTCTGCGCGCGCGTGAATTTTACTATCGACGGCGAGCCGCTTCCGGCCAGCGCTCATGCCGCTCAGGTTCGGGCTCCCCGCTGGTGGCGACCGTTGGCGGGAGCTGCGGTCGCGGCCGGCGTCGCTGTAGTGGCGGTGGTGGCCCTGCAGCAACGGGCGGTCGTGCCCACGAACCTGCCGGGCTCGGCCCTAACCGCGGCGACCCTGCAAGGCGCCGCCATTCCCGCTGCGAGCCTTGCCGTGGTGCAGGCGCCGCGCGAGCCCATTTCCTATACCGTGCCGGCGGCCTCGCCGGTCGCGCCTGCGGCCATGCCGCCTGCTCGCTTGACGAATTATGTCTTCGCCCATAGCCGCTACTCCTCCGGGCTCGACCAACGCGGAGTGCTGGCGGATATGCTCATTGAGGCGGACGAACAGGCTCCTAAAATCGCACAGCCGGCGCCGCACGTCGTCCCATGATGCGCATGGTGCGCAAACGGGCCAACTGGCTGGTTCCTTGTGCCGTAGTGGGGGTTATGTTGACGGCGCTGCCGCAACGCTCCTTCGGCGCCGACGATCCGCGCGAATGGCTGCAGAAAATGAACCAGGCGTTGGTGACGCGCAATTACGACGGCACTTTCTTTCATTTGAGCGAGGGCCGGGTCGAGACCATGCGCATCGTGCATCGGGTTCGGGCCGGACGAGTAATCGAACGTCTGCAGTCGCTCGACGGCTCCGGGCGAGAGTTCGTCCGCAATAACGGCGAGTTGACCTGTTATCTGCCGGATCAGCGTACGGTGCTGGTCGAGCCGCGGCCCGAGCACGGCCCGTTCTTGGGATCGCTGCCGCAGTTCGGAGCGGGCGTGGATGAGTTCTACCGCATCGAGACCTTGCCTTCGACGCGGGTTCTCGGCCGGGCGGTGCGGGTGATTGCGGTCAATCCCAAAGATCAGTTCCGCTTTGGCTATCGCCTGTGGCTCGACGAGAAAACCGCCATGCCGCTCAAGACCCAGCTCTGCGATTCCCGCGGCCAGGTGATCGAACAGATATTCTTCGCGCGCCTGGAGATGCCTGAGAGCATTGCGGACAGCGATCTCGCTCCGCAGGTGCGCACGGACGGCATGCGCTGGGTGCGCCAAGGCCCATCACACGATACGGCTTCGCCGGCGCTCTCGGCGTTTCGCGCCAGTGAACTGCCACCGGGATTTCGTTTGACCGTGGCAGGAGCCCAAACCATCGGCGGGGCCAGCGTGCCGGCGAGTCATTTGGTGTACTCAGATGGTCTAGCCACCGTATCGGTATTCGTCGAGGCGCCGCCGACTGCAACGGTGGGAACTGCGGCCGGCGCCGATACTGCGCCGGGTACGTCCGCTGAGCCGCCGATGCAAGGACTCGCGCGGGTCGGTTCGGGATTCGCCTTCTCGACGATCGTGCAGGGACACCAGGTCACCGCGGTCGGCGAAGTGCCCGCTCAGACGGTGGAATTCATCGCGCACTCCGTGAAATCCTCGGGCGCCGCAGAGCTTCCACACCGCTAGCCGGCGTTTGCCGATGGCACCGCGCTTCGTGCTTTATTCACGCCCGCTTTGCGGTCTATGCGAGGAGATGCTGGCCGAACTGCACGCATTGCCGGAAGCAGAGCCGTTCGGCATTGATGTGCTCGATGTCGATGCAGACCCTGCCACGCGGATTCGCTATGGCCACAAGGTTCCCGTGCTGTTGTTCGCCGGTGAGCTGGTGTGTCACGGACGCTTGGATGCCGAGGAAGTGCATAAGACCCTCGCTTGCCATCGCCGACCGGTATAGTAGGGAGTTTGTTCGAACCCAGGCTTAGATGAAGAATATCCGCAATTTTTCGATCATTGCTCATGTTGATCACGGCAAATCGACCTTGGCGGATCGATTCATCCAGGAATGCGGCGGTCTGGACGCGCGCGAGATGCAGGCCCAGGTGCTCGACTCGATGGACCTGGAGCGTGAGCGGGGCATTACCATCAAGGCGCAGAGCGTTACGCTGGGCTACACGTCCGCGAGCGGCGAGCTGTACCAGCTGAACTTCATCGACACGCCGGGGCACGTGGACTTCTCCTACGAAGTATCGCGATCGCTGGCCGCCTGCGAAGGCGCCCTGTTGGTGGTGGATGCGGCCCAAGGCGTGGAGGCACAAAGCGTTGCCAACTGCTACACCGCATTGGAGCAGGGGCTCGAAGTTCTCCCCGTCATCAACAAGATCGACTTGCCCTCCGCCGATCCGGCGAAAGTCATCCACGAGATCGAAGAAATCATCGGTATTCCGGCTGAGGATGCCGCTCTGGTCAGCGCTAAGACCGGCTTAGGGGTGGCTGAGCTGCTGGAACAACTGGTCAAACGTATACCTGCGCCCAAAGGCGACCCGGACGGCCCGTTGCAGGCCTTGATCATCGATTCTTGGTTCGACAATTATGTGGGAGTCGTGTCGCTGGTACGGGTCATGAATGGTGCGTTGCACACCGGCGCCAAAATTCGCGTCATGTCCACCGGGCGCAGTCACCAGATCGACAAGCTTGGACGCTTCTCGCCCAAGCCCGTGACGCGCGACTCCCTGATGACGGGAGAGGTCGGTTTCGTCATCGCCGGCATCAAGGAGATCGACGGCGCGCCAGTCGGCGACACCATCACCTTGGAGAATAACCCCGCTAAAACCGCCCTCGCGGGATTCAAGCAGGTGCAGCCGCGGGTGTTTGCCGGATTATTCCCGACCAGCTCCGATGACTACGAGCAATTTCGCGAAGCGCTCAAGAAATTGAAACTCAATGATTCGGCGCTGCATTTCGAGCCTGAGGTGTCCACCGCGCTTGGCTTCGGATTCCGCTGCGGGTTCTTAGGGCTGCTGCACATGGATATCGTGCAGGAGCGGCTAGAGCGGGAATATGACCTCGACCTCATCACCAGCGCCCCGACCGTCATCTACGAAGTGCTGCTCACGGACGGAACGGTCATTAACGTCGACAATCCGAGCAAGCTGCCGCCTCAGGACCGGATCTCGGAGCTGCGCGAACCGATCATTACCGCCAATATCCTGGTGCCTCCCGACCACGTCGGCGCGGTGTTGACGCTTTGCAGTGAAAAGCGCGGCGTGCAGAAGAAGATGTTGTTCCTGGGCAGCCAGGTGTCGCTGCAATACGAACTGCCGCTGGCCGAGGTGGTTCTCGATTTCTTCGACAGGCTCAAGTCCGCGAGCCGCGGCTACGCGTCGTTCGACTATGAGTTCAGTCATTTTCAGGCGGCGCCGCTGGTAAAGCTCGATGTCCTGATCAACGGCGATGCGGTGGACGCGTTATCGCTCATCGTCCATCGCGATAATTCCTACAACCGCGGCCGGGAGTTGGTGGACAAGATGCAGGAACTCATCCCGCGCCAGATGTTCGACATCGCAGTGCAGGCGGCCATCGGCAGCCATATCATTGCGCGCGCGAGCGTCAAGGCGATGCGCAAGAATGTGCTCGCCAAGTGCTACGGCGGGGACATCACGCGCAAGCGCAAGCTTCTGGAGAAGCAGAAGGCCGGCAAAAAACGCATGAAACAGGTGGGTCAGGTGGAAATCCCGCAAGAAGCCTTCTTGGCGGTCTTGCAGATCGGTAAGAAGTCCAGTTGAACGCTCGGGCGAGCCTGAGCTGCGTAGATTCAAGCTCAAAATTGGGAGTATTTCGTGAATGACGGCGACAACCTTTTCATAGGTCTCCTGTGCGCAGGCGTGGCCTGCGTACTGGTGATTTTGGTGGACGGCTGGTTCGTCAGACCCAAGCGAGATCCCGGGGCGATCAGCGTCGACGAGCCTTGGGCGCCGAAAATCGCCGGTTATGTGCTGGTGGCGCTGTCGCTCGCCATGTTGTGGCGCTTATTCCGTTACGAGGCAGTCGATTTCAGCCTGATGTTGGTGGTGGTGGGCGCGGTATCGGGTCTCATTTGGGGCGCCGACCAGGTCTTCTTCGCTCGCCGCCGCAAACAAAACGCCGCCGCCGCCGGCACGGCGCCTGAGCGTGTGCGCGAACCCATTGCCGTCGAGTATGCCCGCTCTTTCTTTCCGGTCATCGTCCTGGTGCTGGTGATCCGCTCGTTCCTGTTCGAGCCGTTTCGCATTCCATCCGATTCCATGATGCCGACTCTGTTCGACGGCGACTTTATCTTCGTCAGCAAGTATTCCTACGGATTGCGCCTGCCGGTCATCAACACCCTGCTGGTGCCGACCGGGACTCCACAGCGCGGCGATGTGATCGTGTTTCGCCTGCCTCCCAATCCGAAAATTAACTACATCAAGCGCCTGGTCGGCCTGCCGGGAGATCGAATTCGGGTCACGGAGAACAATCAGCTGTACGTCAACGATAAACCCATGTCGCAGGAAGCGGGACCTGCCTATACCGGGCCGAAACAGGATGTGTCGAATTACGTGGGCGCGCCGACGGCCTTCGAGCAGTTGGGCTCCAAGCGGCATCAAATCATGCTTTCCCAGGGCAGCGCCAAGACCGGCGAGTGGCTGGTTCCCGCGGGGCATTACTTCTTCATGGGGGATAACCGCAACAACAGCAAAGACAGTCGGTTTCAGGATGAGATCGACGCCCCCGGATTCGTGCCGGCGGAGAATCTAGTGGGTAAAGCAGTGAGAATTTGGCTTAATCTTGATACTCGTGACGGACCTCTCTGGAGACGAATAGGAAATGCTATTGAATAAGGGACGGGCCGCGATGCTCATCAGCGGCCCGGTAGTTCGGCGCGCAGCGCCACAACGAGGAGCTTGGACATGAAACAGTTACGGTTTATGCGGCGGCGTCAGCAGGGGATGACCTTTATCGGGTTGCTGTGCATTTTCGCGATCGTGGGCATGATCGGCTACGCGGTGATCCGTTTGATTCCCGTGTACCTCAATTACATGAAGATCTCGCGCACCATGGAAATGACCGCCACCGAGGTCAAGGGCGACAATCCGGATCCGGGCAATATACGGCGCATCTTGGAACGCCATTGGCAGATCGAAGATCCGACAGCCGTGGATGTCAAGGACATCGAGATCAGCAAGGGCGACGGCGCAGTGGCGATGCACGTCGCTTACGACGACGTAGTTCCCTACGTGTCCAATGTGTCGCTGTCGGTGCACTTCGACAAAACTGTGAAGGTGCAGTGAACTCATTGCGCAAATCGGACATCCTGGCGGCGTGGGTCGAGCGAACGTTTGGCCACGTTTTCGCGCAGCCCGCGCTGTGCGATTCGGCGATGACTCATCGCAGTGCCGGCGCCGATCACAATGAGAGGCTGGAATTCCTCGGCGATTCGCTGCTGAATTGCAGCGTGGCGCGGCTGCTGTACGATGCCCATCCGCTGGCGGATGAGGGCGCGCTGTCGCGCTTAAGGGCGACTCTGGTCAGCGGCGAGACCTTGGCGCAAATCGCAGGGGAACTCGAACTCGGGGAGCATCTGCGCCTCGGATCCGGGGAGCTTAAAACCGGCGGCTTTCGCCGCGCCTCGATCCTCGCGGATGCGCTCGAGGCGTTGCTGGGAGCGATTTTTCTCGATGCGGGGTTCGATGCCGCTGCGGCGGTCGTGGCGAGAATCATGGGCCCACGGATGGCGGATTTGCCGGCCGCGGACACGTTGAAAGACCCCAAAACCCGCCTTCAGGAGGCATTACAGGCGCGCGGGCTGGCCTTGCCGGTGTATACACTCACCGCCGCGACCGGCGATCCGCACATGCAATCCTTTACCGTCACCTGTCAGGTTCCCGTGCTCGGCATGTCGGCTGTGGGCGAGGGCGCCAGCCGACGCCGCGGCGAGCAGCTGGCCGCGGCGAAGCTGCTGGACCTGTTGCCGCCCGAAATGCGCAAATCACCATGAGTACTCCTGTGTTTCGCGCCGGGCATGTGGCTATCGTGGGCCGGCCGAACGTCGGTAAATCGACCCTCGTGAATGCGTTGGTGGGCCGCAAAGTGTCCATCGTCACCGCCAAGCCGCAAACCACGCGGCATCGCATTCTGGGCGTCGTCAATCGACCCGAGGCGCAGCTGGTGCTGGTCGATACTCCGGGTCTGCATGAATCGACCCGCCGTGTAATGAATCAGTACATGAATCGCGTCGCCATTTCATCCTCCCAGGATGCCGATGTCATCCTGTTCGTGATCGAGGCCATGCGCTTTACCGAGGAGGACGAGTGGGTCTGGCAGCGGGTCCGGGGTCTGAAACAACCGCTGTTTTTAGTCATCAACAAGGTCGATCGGGTGTTCCCCAAGGAGCAGCTGCTGCCTTTTCTGGAGGACATGACGCAGCGCATTCCGGCATCGGGCATCATTCCGATATCCGCTATGCAGACCGATAATCTGGATAGGCTGGTCGATGTCATCGGTTCGCGGCTGCCGGTATCGCCGCCGCTGTTCGCTTCCGACGTCGTCACCGATCGCGATGAGCCGTTTCATGCGGCCGAAATCGTACGTGAGAAACTGACTTTGAAGTTGCGCGAGGAGTTGCCCTATGGCATCAATGTGCAAATCGAGCGCTTTGCGGACGAGAACAATCGCATCATGATCAATGCCGTGATCTGGGTGGAACGTGCCGGCCAGAAAGCCATCGTCATCGGCCAGGGCGGCGAGCGGCTGAAGGAGGTCGGCCGCCTTGCGCGCATCGAACTCAACGATCTGTGGCAGCGCTCAGTGCATCTGGAGCTGTGGGTCAAGGTCAAGGAAAACTGGGCGGACAGCGAAATGGCGCTGCGCCAGTTTGGGTACGACACGTTGTGACGGGCGCCGTGCGGCCGTCCACCGGCGGTGGGCCGGCCCGGGATGGGCCAGCCCCGCGACGTGTGTGGCTGGCGCCGGCCTACGTGCTGCACCAATACGCCTATCGCGACACCAGCCGCATCGTCGAGGTGTTCACCAGTGAGTACGGCCGGCTGACGCTGTTCGCGCGCGGCGCCAATGGACCTAAGTCCACGCTTCGCGGCGTACTGCGGCCGTTCCAGAGAATGCTCGTATCCTGGTCGGGTAAGGGAGAGGCCTGCCAACTGGTGACCGCGGAAATCGACGGCTACGTCACCGGTCTTGCGCCGAGCCGGCTCATGAGCGGATTCTATTTGAACGAGTTGCTCTTGAAATTGACGCAGCGCTGCGATCCGCATCCGGAAATTTTTCTGTCCTATGCATCCTGCATGCAGTCGCTGTGCGATGGGGCCGCCATTGAGGCAGCTCTGCGCCGCTTCGAGAAGCACCTATTGGATGATTTGGGCTATGGCTTGGAGCTTGCCATGACCGGCGAGGGCGCCCCGGTTGAACCCGGGCGCTACTATCGATTCGCCATGCAAAGCGCGCCCCAACTGTGCGTGGCTGAAACCCCGGGAGCGGTGTACGGCCAATCCCTGGCGGACTTGCAGGCGGAGAGCTTCGATGACGTTCGTTCGTTGCGCGACGCTAAGCGGGTATTGCGCGCGGCCATCGATGCCTGTCTCGATGGACGCTCCCTGAAATCGCGCGAGGTCGCTCTGGCGCTGCGTCATCGCGAGCCGCCCGCGTGCATGGAGAGCCCGTGAGCGGCGCAGGGCTGCATTCGGCGATCGCCTTGGGCGTTAACATCGATCATGTGGCGACCCTGCGCCAGGCGCGGCGCGGCCGCTACCCGGACCCGGTATACGCCGCCCTGATTGCCGAAGAGGCCGGCGCCGACAGCATCACCCTGCATCTGCGCGAGGATCGGCGGCACATCCAGGACCGCGACGTCGCGGCGATGCGCGAGGCTTTGCAGACGCGCATGAACCTCGAAATGGCGGTGACGGATGAAATGATACGGATCGCGCTCAAGGTGCTGCCGCAGGATTGTTGCCTGGTACCGGAATCGCGTCAGGAGATCACCACCGAAGGCGGTTTGAACGTTGCGGGGCAGACCGCGCGCATCGGCGATGCCGTCAAGGCGCTGGGCGCCTCGGGGATTCGGGTCTCGTTATTCATCGATCCGGATCCGGAACAAATCGAGGCGGCGCAGCGCGCCGCGGCTCCAGTGATCGAACTGCACACCGGCACGTATGCCGATTCCACGGGCGCCGCCCGGGCGAGAGAATTCGAGAGGCTGTGCGCCGCTGCCAAATTCGCAGCCCGCTTGGGATTAATCGTGAACGCAGGCCACGGCCTCAATTATCACAATGTCGAGCCGATTGCCGCCATTCCCGAAATCATCGAACTCAACATCGGTCATGCCATCGTGGCCCGCGCGATAGCCGACGGACTGGCGAAGGCCGTGCGCGACATGAAGCAGCTGATGCGCGTGGCACGAGCTTCATGATCTTCGGGATCGGTATCGATGTGCTCAAGGTCGAGCGCATTGAGCGGGTCTACGAGAAGCATAGGGAGCGCTTTTTGTCGCATCTCTTGATGCCGGAAGAGCGCGTTCAGTTCGAGCGCACGGCGCGGCCGGTCAGGTTCATCGCCATGCGCTTCGCGGCCAAAGAGGCCATCGTCAAAGGCATGGGCACGGGCTTCGCGCACGGTGTCTGGATACGCGACGTGGGGGTGGTGCAGAATTCCTGGGGCAAGCCCGAGGTGGTGTACTCGCCTCGCGGCGCCAAAGTTCGCGACGCCTTGGGGATAGGCGAGGGCCATGTGACGTTGACCGATGAGGCGGGGCTGGTGGTCGCGGTTGCCGTGCTCATGCGCCGCGCGCCCTCGTAAAAGACTTCAGCGTGAACACATTGATATTCGACATCGAGACGGTGCCCGATACGGATTTGGGCCGGCGGTTATATGGGCTATCCGGCCTGTCCGATGAGCACGTGGCGCAGATCATGTTCACCAAGCGCCGCCAGGAAACCGGCAGCGAGTTTTTATCGCACGAGCAGCATCGCGTCGTCGCCATTTCCGTGGTCATGCGCTCCAGGGACTCGCTCAAGGTATGGAGTCTCGGCGAAGAGGCGTCCTGCGAGAAGGATCTGATCGAGCGATTCTTCGATGGATTGGACAAGTTCACGCCGGATCTGGTGTCGTGGAACGGCGCGGGGTTCGATCTGCCGGTGCTGCACTATCGCAGCCTGCTGCATGGCGTGACGGCCGCTCGTTACTGGGAGACCGGCGACACCGACCATAGTTTCAGGTTCAGCAATTACTTGAGCCGCTTCCACTGGCGGCACATGGATCTGATGGATATTTTGTCGGGGTTTCAGGGCCGCGGCAGGGCGAGCCTGAACGATATTTCAACCTTGCTGGGGTTTCCCGGCAAGGTGGGTATGCATGGCGCCGAGGTGTGGCCGGAGTACCTCAAGGGCGGACTCGCGCGCATTCGCGCCTATTGCGAGACGGATGTGATCAATACCTATTTGATCTTTTTGCGCTTCGAACTGCTGCGCGGGCACCTCAATGCCAGTGAGCATGCGCATGAGGTCGCTCGCGTGCGCAAATTGCTCGACGATTCCGAGGCCGCGCATCTCAAGGAGTTCGCAGCGTCGTGGCCCGCGGCCTGAACTCCTCGCCAGTGCAGGAGGCCGATGTCGTGGACCTTGCCCACGACGGCCGCGGCGTCGCGCGAGTCGACGGCAAAGCAGTATTCATCGACGGCGCTCTGCCGGGGGAACGTGTTCGCTATCGCTTGCTCAAGCGGCGCCGGCAATTGGACGAGGCGGGGTTGGTGGACGTTCTCATCGCTTCGCCTGATCGCGTTGCGGCTAAGTGCGCGCACTATGGAATCTGCGGCGGCTGCTCGCTGCAGCACCTATCGCCGGCGGCTCAAATCGCGGCGAAACAGCAGCAGCTGCTGGACAATTTGCAGCGCATCGGCCGGGTGCAGCCCGAGATCGTGCTGGCGCCGCTACGCGGACCGGAGTGGGCCTACCGGCGGCGCGCGCGGCTCGGCGTCAAGTACGTGCATAAGAAGGGCCGTGTGCTTGCGGGTTTTCGCGAACGCGAGAAACCTTATCTGGCGGACATCCAGCGGTGTGAGGTGCTGCTCGCTCCCCTGGCGAATCTGCCGCGCGACCTGGCAGCGCTGGTGGAAACTCTGGCGTTGCGAGAGAAAATACCGCAAGTGGAGGTGGCGGCCGGCGATGAGTCCACCGCCTTAGTATTTAGGGTCATGGAGACGCCGGGCGCGTTGGACATCGAAAAAATTGCCGCCTTCGGTGCGCAGCACGGCGTGCAGATCTTTCTACAGACCGGCGGCCTCGACACGGTTCGGCCGTTACCCGGCGCGGCGCCGCCCGGGGGCAATGCGCCCTTGAGTTATGCGGTTGACGGCGGGCGCGTGGTCATCGAGTTCGGGCCGGTGGATTTCATCCAGGTCAATCGCGAGATCAACGCATCGATGGTGGATGCGGCACTGGAGCTACTGCAGCCTGCGGGCGGCGACACCGTGCTCGATCTGTTCTGCGGCTTGGGTAACTTCACCCTGCCACTGGCGCGCCGCGCACAGCGGGTGCTGGGCGTGGAGGGCGATGCCGTGCTGGTGGCCAAGGCCCGGGCCAATGCAGCGCGCAACAATATTGGCAACGCGGCATTCTTCATGGAGAATCTATTCGAACCGGCGCAGTTCGGGACCTGGGCAAAGGAACGCCACGATTTGGTGCTGCTCGACCCGCCGCGTGCGGGAGCATCGGCGCTGCTGCCGCTGATGGCGCATTGGCGCCCACGCCGAGTCGTGTATATTTCCTGCCATCCGGGGAGTTTAGCGCGGGATGCCGAGATCTTGGTGCACACCCAAGGGTTCAAGCTGACCCGTGCAGGGGTGATGGATATGTTTCCACATACGACGCATGTCGAGTCGATCGCTGTATTCGAGGGTCCCGCATGAGCTTGGGTCCGCTGATGGTGGATATCGCCGGCACGAGCTTGAGTGCCGAGGATGTTCGCGTGCTCGAGCACCCCCAAGTGGGCAGCGTCATCTTGTTTTCCCGCAACTATCGCGACCCGGTACAGGTCGCGGCCCTCACCGCGGCGATTCGCGCAGTGCGGTCGCCGCATTTATTGGTGAGCGTGGATCACGAAGGCGGCCGCGTGCAGCGCTTTCGCGACGGCTTTACCCGGCTTCCCGCCGCACGCCTGCTGGGCAGGCGCTTCGATGAGGAGCGCCGCGATGGGCTGAAGCTTGCGCAATCGGTGGGCTGGCTGCTGGCCAGCGAATTGCGTGCCGTCGGCATCGACTTCAGCTTTGCTCCCTGTATCGACCTCGACTACGGCGTCAGCGAGATCATCGGTGATCGTGCGTTTCACAGCGACCCCGACACGGTGGCGGCGCTCGGTGTCGCGACCATGCTGGGCATGCGCGAGGCGGGAATGGCAGCGGTCGCCAAGCATTTTCCCGGCCACGGCGCGCTGGTTGCCGACTCGCACGTCGCGCTACCGGTGGATCGGCGCGAGTTCGTCGATTTGGAGGCGGATATCCGCCCTTACCGGCCATTGATTGACAATAATCTTGCCGGGATCATGGCGGCGCACGTCGTGTTTCCGGCGGTGGATGTGCTGCCGGCCAGCCTGTCGCGACGCTGGATCTCGGGCGTCCTGCGCAACGAGATGGGGTTTCATGGCTGTGTGTTCGCCGACGACCTCACCATGGCGGGCGCCGCCGCCTTCGGCGATGTGGTCGCACGCACGCATCTTGCCCTCGCCGCAGGTTGCGACGTCCTGCCCATTTGCAACGATCGCCATTGCGTAGAATTGGTGTTAAAGGAGCTTGGGGCCCATGCCGGTTCCGCGGCGTCGCAGGCGCGGCTGGTGCGCATGCGCGCCCGTGGCGAGGTGCCGGCGGACTTGCATGCAAATTCATATTGGCAGGAGACCGCGGTGCGGATCGCCGACCTGTCGGCCATACCGCCGCTGGTGCTGACGGAAGGAAAGGGATGACGGGCTTTGATCTGAACTTGTATCGCCGCCTGGTCGAGACTTCGCCCGACGGTTTGGTGTTGGTCGATGCACAGCATTCGCAGCGCCCGGTCGTATACGTCAATAGCGCATTCGAATCGCTGACCGGATATACGGCCGCGGAACTGATCGGCCGCAATCTGCGGCTGCTTCAGGGCGAGGATCGAGAACAGGACGGCCGGCAGCGTTTGCGCGAAGCGATGGAACGAGGCGAGACCTGCCGCGTGCTGATGCGAAATTACCGCAAGGACGGCACGGTGTTTTGGAACGAAATGACGGTGCTGCCACTGTTCGATTCGGACAACCGGGTTACGCACTTCGCCGGCCATCACCGCGACGCGGGTGAGCGGCTGCGCATCGACCCAAAGCTCGCCCGGGATTCTTTAAGCGGCGCGCATCAACCGACCGCGGTCGCGATCCGCGACGATCGGTTGACCGGACTGTTCACGCTGCCCTATCTCGAGGAATTGCTGAAGCGCGATTGGGCCGTCGCGCAGCGTGAAAAGCGCAGCATTGCGCTGTTCGCAGTGGATATCGACGCGCTGGATCTATACAACGCCACATTCGGCAAGGGCGCCGGCGACTCGATGATCCGCCGTGTGGCGCACGTGGTGTCCGGGTGCCTGCGCCGCTCGAGCGATGTCACGGCGCGCATCGACGGCGGCAGTTTGATTGCATTTGCGCCGGGCCTGACGAATGAGCAGGCGCTGAGCGTAGGCCAACTCATGGCCGAAAGAGTCAGAGACATGCGAATCCATCATCCGCGTTCGGCGATCCTACGCTACGTGAGCGTGAGCGTGGGCGTATGCGCCGCAGTTCCCAATCCGGCCGACAATCCTGAGCGCCTGCTGCAAATGTCGCAGGCGCAACTGCAGATTGCAAAGCGGTCCGGGCGCAATCAAGCTGCCTGATCCAGGAACCTCTTCCATGAACTTTACCCATGCCATTGTGCGGCCGCCCGCGCGAAGCTTTGCGGCGGGACTTACGAGTGCCGGCCAAGGGCCTCCCAATGTCGAGCTGGCGCTTGATCAGCATGCGGCCTACGTGCGCGCGCTGCGCGACGGTGGACTGCAAATCACGCAACTGGAACCGGATGAAGCCTTTCCCGACGGCACATTCGTGGAGGATACGGCGATCGTCACCGGGCGCGGCGCGGTACTTACGCGTCCAGGCGCTGCCAGCCGGGCCGGCGAGGTA
>JAYTXS010000025.1:0-14334 GCA_043742845.1 Gammaproteobacteria bacterium | reverse complement strand
GTCTCGACGCTGAATCGTAATCCGCTGGCGTTCGCGGTTGCCATCGTCGGCGCGGAATATATCGCACGCGTCTTGCCGCGCGGTACGCATGAATACTTGAAATTCATCCGTCCCTCCGAGCTTGCCCGTTGGGGCCGCGACGCGGGCTTGGAGCTGCGCGACTTGACCGGCATCGCCTACAATCCCCTGACACGTTCGTTTCGCCTATCACCGAATACTGACGTCAACTATCTGGCGCATTTTACGCGGCCGGCGAAGGAGCATTTCTGAGCATGCCACGTGAGGCCGCCCGGCCGGTGCGCGCCGTCATGTTCGATCTGGACGGCACCTTGCTCGATACCGCACCCGACATGGTCGGCGCATTGAATACGCTGCGCCGCGAGGAACGATGCGCCCCGCTGCCCTACGATGAAGTGCGCCCGGCAGTCAGCCACGGGAGCACACGCGTCGTGAAGATCGGATTTCCCGACGCCATGCCCGACCGCGCAGCGGCACTGCAGCAGCGCTTTCTGGAAATCTACCGCGGCGCGCTAAGCCGCGAGACGCAGCTGTTTCCGGGAATGGAACGCGTACTCGATGCCTTGAGCGCACGGCGCCTGAAGTTGGGTATTGTGACCAACAAACCCGCATGGCTGACGGAACCCCTGCTCGACGAAATGGGATTGCGTGCCCGCTTCAACTGTGTGGTGAGCGGCGACACGGTCGCGCAACGCAAGCCTCATCCGCTGCCGCTGCTGCACGCTGCAACACTTGTCGGTGCTGCGCCGCAGGAATGCATATACGTGGGCGACGCTGAACGCGATGTGCAGGCGGCGCGCGCGGCCGGCATGCAAGCGCTGGTCGCCGACTATGGCTATCTGCGCGCCGACGAGGATTCGACCGCATGGGGCGGCGACGGGCATCTGCGGCAGGCGCTGGATCTCTTGGACTGGCTCGATGCCAGCGGCCGACTATGAGCGACGGCGCGGTCTGGTTGGCGCTCGCGGGAGGCATGGCGCTCGGCGCGCTTGCAGCACTGCTGTGGCGCGCGCGGCGCGAACAAACCTTGAGGATCGAGAGCGAGTTGCTGCGGGCGCGCCTCAAGAGTGAGGAAACGTTGAGCGCCGAACGCGAGCAGGCGTTGACGCGGGCGCGCGAACAGCTGCAAGGGGTGTTTGGCGAATTGGCACGCGACAGCCTGCAGAGCAACAGCGAAGTTTTCTTGCAGCTGGCCCGCGAACGTCTCACCCGCCAACAATCGGATGCCACACAGGCGCTCAAGGAACGCGAGACCGCCATCGAGTCCCTGGTGCAGCCCCTTCGCGAAGCGCTCGCCAAGACTGAGTTGCAGATTCAAGCCATCGAGCGCGATCGCATCGACTCGTTCGCCGGCATCAAGACCCAGATGGAAGCGCTGGCGGGCGGTCAGAACCTGTTGTCCCGCGAGACGCGCAACTTGGTCACCGCCCTGCGGCGGCCGGACGTGCGCGGACAATGGGGCGAGATCACGCTGCGCCGGCTGGTGGAGTTGTCTGGCATGAGTTTGCACGTTGACTTCAGCGAGCAGCAGCACCGCATGACCGACAGCGGCGCGATTCGGCCCGACATGGTGGTGCACATGCCGGACCAGCGCGATATCGTCGTCGACGTAAAGACTCCACTCGAAGCCTATCTCTCGGCGGTTGAAGCGCAGAATGATGAAGAGCGCGCCGCGCAGCTGCGCCGTCACGCGCAACTCGTCGGCAACCGGGTGCGCGAGCTTTCCTCGAAGCAGTATTGGGCGCAATTCGAACGCAGCCCCGACTTCGTCGTGCTGTTCCTGCCGGGTGATCAGTTCTTGACGGCGGCGCTGCAGGAAAACCCCGGACTGATCGACGATTCACTGCGGCAGAACGTCATGCTGGCGACGCCCACGAGTCTGGTCGCGCTGTTGAAGATCGTACAATTCGGCTGGAAACAATCGATCCTTGCCGATAATGCTGCGGAGATTCGCCGCCTCGGCGAGGATATGTACAAACGCCTTGCCGTATTCGGCGAACACTTGGGGAAACTCGGAAAGTCCCTGGGCAGCAGCGTCGATTCCTTCAACAAGGCGGTCGGCTCTCTGGAACAGCAGGTGTTGCCCGCCGCCCGGCGCTTCGAAGGACTCGGCTTGCGCGTCACTCGCGAGATCGAGACCATCGAGCCCGTGCAAAGCCTTGCACGCATTCCGCGCAATGCCGACTCTGAAAGCACTTGATGAGACCTACCGGTCGCGGGCGATAGCGCCCGGCACGATGCGCTATTGGAGCTGGCTGTTCGCCGCCCCCGAGACCCGCCCGCCCCTGCTCGGCATCTACGCCCTTGAGGCCGAGTGGTTGGCACTGATGGATCCCGCGACCGAATCCGCCGTGGCGCACTTGAAACTGGCGTGGTGGCAGGAAGAAATGCAGCGGCTCACCATGCATTCTGCGGTCCATCCGATCAGCAGCTATCTCGCCGCATTGCCCGGTGCCGCGTCCGCCGATTTCACGCCGCTACTCACCGCGGTGCAGGCGGCCGCCGGCCAAATAAGCGGTGCGCCTCTGGAATGCGGCGCGGATCTGGAGCATCAATCCCAGGCGCTGTGGGGCGGCCCCTTGGCGCTCGTCTCGCGTCTCGCCGGCGATGTCCCGGACGATGCGAGCGTGGGCAACTGCATTCGGTGGCTCGCGGCAGCCGATTACCTCGCCAGGGCGATCCGCGATTACCGGCGAGAAGCGCGGGCCGGGCGCGTATCCTTTGCTATCGACGAACTGTTGGCGGCGGGTATCGACAACGCCGACCTCGCCGCCGAACCGCGCCCCGCGCACCTGCAACTTTATCTGCACCGGTTGCGCGAGCAGGCCGCGCAGTACTTCGACCGTGCGCTGCAGTCATTGCCGCGCGCGCGGCACCGCACGGACCGGCACTTGCTGGTGCTGGCGGCGCTGGGCCTCGAACAATTGCAAAATCACACGCCCACGTTGTCGCGCCTGCGCCTTAAGGATTTGCTCCTGGCGTGGCGGACTGCGCGACGCGCCCAACGATGAACGGAGTTTTACATGGACCTTAAGCAATTTACCGCCGACTCGGGCCTGCTGGCCGGACGCGTCATTCTGATTACGGGCGCCGGTAGCGGCTTAGGTCGCGCACTCGCCATCGAATCGGCGCGCGCCGGGGCGACCGTGATCCTGTCGGGACGCAACCTGCGCAAACTCGAAGCGGTGTACGACGCAATACAGGCCCTGGGTGCAGCGCAGCCGGCGATGGCGCTGCTGGATCTCGCCACTGCGACGGCGCTGGACTACGACAATTTGGCGACCACAGTCGGCAACGAATTCGGCAAGCTCGACGGGCTGGTGCACGCCGCAGCACTGCTCGGTGACCGTACGCCGCTGGAGCAGTACGACGTGCCGACCTGGTGTCGCGTGCTGCACGTGAATCTGACCGCGCCGTTCATCCTGACTCAGGTTCTCTTGGCCAGTCTGCGAAAGTCGGTGGATGCGTCGGTGATTTTCGTCAGCAGCGGGGTGGTGCACAATCCGCGTCCCTTTTGGGGCGCCTACGCCGTCGCCAAATGTGGCTTGGAGTCGGTGCGCAGCATGTTGTCCCAGGAACTCGAGGGTGCAGCCAATATCCGCGTCAACAGCGTGAACCCCGGACGCATGCGCACGGCCATGCGCGCCGCGGCCTATCCCGCCGAGGATCCAAACACCGTGCCGACGCCGGCATCCGTGAGCGGACCCATTCTGTACTTGCTGAGCGGGCAAAGTCGCGCTATTGATGGACAGTACATCGAGGCGCAGTGACGCCAAGGGGGATCGATTGAGTTCACGGCAATTTCTCGCCGCGTGCACCTGCTTGGTGGCGCTTTGCCTGGCGCGGTCCGCATGCGCCGCCGACTACTCACCGGCTGCCGGAGCCGGCCCCTACGAAGGCGACTACGTCATCCATGACTTTCATTTTGCGTCGGGCGAAGTGCTGCCGGAATTGCGGCTGCATTACACTGCGCTGGGCAAGCCGAAGCGCGACGCGCACGGCAGGGTGAACAACGCGATTCTGATCCTGCACGGCACCGGCGGTTCCGGCCGTAATCTGCTCAGCGAGCACTTCGCGGGTGTGCTGTTCGGCAAGGGCCAACTGCTGGACAGCAGCCGCTACTTCATCATTCTGCCGGACGGAATCGGCCACGGAAAATCCAGCAAGCCCAGCGACGGCTTGCACGCGCGCTTTCCTCAGTACACTTATGCCGACATGGTGGCGGCGCAGTACGCCCTGCTTTCACAGGGCTTGCAGGTGGATCACCTGCGGCTGGTGATGGGTACATCGATGGGCTGCATGCACACCTTCATGTGGGGGGAGGCTTATCCGGAATTCATGGACGCCCTGATGCCCTTAGCCTGCCTGCCGGTGCAAATCGCCGGACGCAATCGGCTGTGGCGCGACCTGATTATCGAAGGCATCCGCTCCGATCCGGACTGGCAGCAGGGTGAATACAAGAGCGAGCCCATACGCGCACTGCGTAACGCGGCCGGCCTACTGATGATCGCAGGCAGCGCACCCATACCCATGCAGATCTCACTGCCCAGCCGCGCCGCGGCCGACGAATTCGTCGATAAGTACCTGGAGCGCCAACTGGCTGATTTGGACGCCAACGATTTGCTGTATGCCGTAGCGGCATCGCGCGACTACGATCCGTCCGCCGCTCTGGGGTCGATCAAGGTTGCCTTGACTCAGGTCAACTCGGCCGATGATTTCATCAACCCGCCGGAGCTTGCCATTGCCGAACGTGAAATCACTCACGTGAAGGGTGGCCGCTTCGTGCTGCTGCCGGCGTCGGATCAGACTCACGGGCACGGCACTCACACCTGGGCGGCATTGTGGCAACAGCACTTGGCGCAACTACTGCTGGCCTCGCAGCCCACCGGCAACTAGCCCTCGCTTTCGGATTCCCCTTCAGCGGGGGACGACGCGCCGAGCTTCGCTGCATCGACCGCCGATTGGGCAGCGGCGATCTCATTGATGAGCGCATTGCGCTCGCTCGCGAGCATGGCTCGGGAATGCCCGCGCGGCAGCTCGCGCGACAGGTGCACCGGCCCGAACCGCACCCGCATCAGTCGGCTGACGATGATGCCGCGCGCCGCCCACCAATGACGCACCTGAGCCGAGCGCGTGGCACGCACCGTGACGTTCAACCAATGATTGAATCCCTCGCCGTACTGGGCATCGGCCTGCAGAATGCTCATGGCCTCGCCCTCGCAATCCGTGGCGGCGCGAAACTCCTCCACCAAATCGTCCTTGAGCGGGCCGCGCATCCGCAGCACGTAATCGATGGTGAGCGCGTGCACGCCGCGCGATACCCGGTGCGCCCATGAGCCGTCGTCGGTCAGAATTTCCAATCCGCCATCGACCGGCGGCAGCGGCTGGATCGCGAGCCAGCGCCCGGAAGCGCGCGGCAGATTAAGGTGCTCAGCCGCGCGCGACGTGGCGGCTTTCAAATCGAGGGTCTCACCCGGCGAGCGGTGAAATAGCAGCACACGCAATTCTTTGTCCGCCGGCGTGTGCAATCTGACCGGCCTGCCGTCCAGCGTGATGCGGTCGCGCGGTGTGAGCTTGGCACCCAGCGCCGGAACTTCGCCATTGATCTGCAAGCGACCTTCGCGAATCCAGCGCTCCACCTCGCGGCGTGAGCCTATGCCGGCCGCGGACAGCAGTTTCTGGACACGTTCGGTGGGTGGCTGGTCTTTTCGCGGCGCTGATTGTTTGCGGGGCGGTCGCGGTCGCATCAAATGAGTTCGTCTTGCGCACCGCTGGCGACCAGTCCGTGCGGCTGCGGCGACGCGGCATCCGCGTCCTGCACGTCGTCCGAGTCCCGGGCGTGCCCCGCATCCGGCTCCTCATCATCGTCCGCGGATGTCTCATCCAGGGCGGCCGCAGGGACCTCCGGACCGGCACCCGGCAGGCTCAACTGAACGCGCAGATCTTCCAGTTCCTTGAGTTGCGCCAACGTCGGCAGGTCATCGAGTTTCTTCAAACTGAAATAATCGAGAAAGTCGCGAGTCGTGCCCAACAGCTCCGGCTTGCCTGGGACGTCGCGATGACCGACGACCCGGATCCAGCTGCGTTCCAGCAGCGTCTTGATGATGTTGGGGTTCACCGCCACGCCGCGGATCTGCTCGATCTCGCCGCGCGTGATCGGCTGGCGATACGCAACCAGTGCCAAAGTCTCGAGCAGGGCGCGCGAATACTTGGCCGGGCGTTCCTGCCACAGACGCGACACCGGCTGCGCCACGGCCGCCCTGATTTGAATCCGATAGCCGCTCGCCACTTCCCGCAATTCCAATCCGCGCGTCTCGTATTCCGCTCTCAGCGCCGCAATAGCGGCGCGCACCTCGTCGGCATTGGACCCATCACGCTCGTCGAAAACGCTCACCAACTCGTCTAGGGCGAGCGGCCGGCCGGCTGCCAGCAGCGCAGCTTCAATCACATTCTTCACGTAATGGTCGTTCATTGGGTTCTCGCGTGGGTCTAGTTGGCGGCGTCGTTGGCGGCCACCAGAGAAAGATGCCGGGCCGGATTGCCGAGTCGCACGTGCAGCGGCCCATAGGCTTCGGACTGCACGATTTCTATCAGTCCCTCGCGCAGCAATTCCAGAATGGCGACGAAGGTGACGGTCACTCCGCGGCGGCCCTCATCGGCGCGAAATAAACGCACGAAATCCACGAAGGTGTTGGCCGTCAACGAGGACAGGACGTCGGTCATGCGCTGGCGTACCGACAGCGGCTCGCGCTGCACATGGTGATGGGCGAACATATCGCTGCGCGACAGAACGTCTTGAAAGGCCAGCAGCATTTCTTGCAGGCTGACCTGCGGCGCAACACGCACCACCTTGCGGTCCACCAAATCCGCCGACGCCACCCAGGTGTCGCGCTCCAGTCGAGGCATGCGGTCGATGCCTTCGGCGGCGCGTTTGAAGCGCTCGTACTCCTGCAGGCGGCGCACCAGCTCGGCCCGCGGGTCTGACTCTTCTGCGGAGACATCGCTGCCGACACGCGGCAGCAGCATGCGCGACTTCACCTCGGCAAGAGTGGCCGCCATCAGCAGGTACTCGCCCGCCAGTTCCAATTGCAACACCGCCATCAATTCGATGTAGCGCATGTACTGGCGCGTGATCTCGGCGATCGGGATATCGAGGATGTCCAGGTTCTGGCGCCGTATCAAGTACAGCAGCATGTCGAGCGGGCCTTCGAATGCCTCGAGAAACACCTCGAGCGCCTGCGGCGGGATATACAAATCGCGCGGCATCTCCGTAATCGGCTGACCCTCGACAACCGCAAACGGCATTTCACCCTGCGCAGGTTGGGGCACCGGCGCCGGCGCCGGCGGAGCGATGGTCTGCACCAGGGTCAATTCAGGTTTCATCGGTAATTCATGCCCATGGCTTGACGGACGGCCTCGAGAGTATCGCGCGCAGCCCCCCTCGCCCTCTCGCAGCCTTCGGCGATGATACCGCGTACCAGTTCGGGATTCTCCTCGAACTCTTGCGCACGCTTGGAGATGGCAGACACCTCTTCGAGGATCTTATCGATCAGCGGCGCCTTGCACTCCAGGCAACCGATGCCCGCGGTGCAGCAACCCTGCTGTACCCAGGCTTGAGTGTCGGCGTTTGAATACAGTTTATGCAAATCCCAGACGGGACATTTTTCAGGATTGCCCGCATCGGTGCGCCGCACTCGCGCCGGATCGGTTTGCATTCCCTTGATCTTCTTGACGATAGAATCCGGATCTTCCCGCAACCCAATGGTGTTGCCGTAGGACTTGGACATTTTGCGACCATCCAGCCCCGGTACCTTGGGCGTTGCCGTCAGCAAAACTTCCGGCTCGGGCAAAATCGAAATCCCGGTTCCCTCCAGGAATCCAAACAGTCGATCGCGATCGGCGACCGTCAAGCGGGCGTTCGATTCGACCAGCGCGCGCGCCTTGGCGAGCGCGTCGGCGTGGCCCTTCTCCTGGAACTCCTTGCGCAGCGCGCGGTACAACGCAGAATTGCGCGATCCCAAGCTCTTGATGGCCTTCTCGACCTTCTGCTCGAACTCGGGCTCGCGGCCGTAAATGTGATTGAAGCGCCGCGCCACTTCGCGCGTGATTTCCACATGCGCGACCTGGTCTTCACCCACGGGCACGTATTGCGAACGATAGAGCAGGATATCCGCCGATTGCAGCAGGGGGTAGCCCAGGAAACCGTAGGTACTCAAGTCGCGGTCGGCCAGTTGCAGTTGCTGGTCTTTGTAGGACGGAACTCGCTCCAACCAGCCCAGGGGCGTGATCATCGACAGCAGTAGGTGCAGTTCCGCATGCTCCGGCACCTTGGATTGAATGAACAAGGTGGCCACCCCGGGATTCAGGCCCGCTGCCAGCCAGTCGATGGCCATGGTCCAAACATACTCCTCGAGCTTGGCAGTGTCCTCGTAGCCTGTCGTCAGCGCGTGCCAATCAGCGATGAAGAAATAACACTCGTACTGATACTGCAGGTCGATCCAATTCTTCAGGGCCCCGTGGTAGTTACCCAAGTGCAATTGACCGGTGGGCCGCATCCCCGACAGCACGCGCCGGTTCTGGATCGGACCGCTCACGCCGAGGAACTCAGCAATTCATGGATGACCCGTTGCACCACGTGATACACCGGATTGAACAACCAGGCGAACAGACCGAATACGCTGAGTCCGATCACGATGAACAGCCCCGCCGGCTCGAACTTTTCCAGACGCGCGCTCCACCGAGAGGGCAGTAGTCCTGCGAGCACGCGCCCGCCATCGAGCGGCGGAATCGGCAACAGATTGAACACCGCGAGAATAACGTTGAGCCAAATGCCCGCCTGCGCCATGTTGCCGACCCAATAGCTCAGCGCAGTACTGCCGTGAATCGGGATAATCGCCGCCAACACGCCACACCAGATCAGGGCCATCAAGAGGTTGGCCGCCGGACCGGCCAACGCCACCAGAATCATTGCCTTACGCGGATTGCGCAGCGCACTCGTGGCCACCGGCACAGCCTTCGCCCATCCGAACAGCGGCGCGCCGACCGCCAGCAACACAATCGGAACCGCCACCGTGCCGACGGGATCGATGTGGCGCAGTGGGTTCAAGCTCAAGCGTCCGAGCATCTCGGCGGTGCGGTCACCGAAGTATCTGGCGGTCCAGCCGTGAGCCACCTCGTGCAGAGTGATTGCAAACAGCGCTGGGATTGCATAGATCGATATGTTGTTTAAAAGTACAGATAAATCCAATGCTTACACTCATTATTTAGAAGTAGCGGGAACTTTATTTCTTACCACCGCCAGACATTATACTGGCTCAAGGGCCAAACGGGCTTACATCGCCACGCCCGCTACGCGTCACGACGGCGTGGTCTCCCGACAGATCGATCACCGACGTGGGGATCAACCCGCAGTTGCCGCCGTCAAGCACCAGATCGACGCTGTGTTCGAGCTTCTCGTAGATCTCCCGGGCGTCGGTGCGAGGCAGATCTTCGCCCGGCAGCAGCAGCGTCGAACTCATCACAGGCTCAGCCAGTTCGCGAAGCAGCATGGCGGTCACCGGATGATCCGGCACCCGCAGGCCAATGGTGCCTCGCCGCTCATGCTTCAGGCGGCGCGGCGTTTCGCGCGAGGCTTTGAGCAGGAAAGTATAGGGGCCCGGCGTATGGGCGCGCAGCAGCCGGTATTGCCAGTTATCGACCAGGGCGTACTTGGCGACTTCGGCCAGATCGCGGCACACCAGGGTGAAATGATGATTGCGGTCCGTCTGCCGAATGTCGCGGATACGCTCCAGCGCCGCCTTATCGCCGATATGGCAACCGAGCGCATAGCATGAGTCCGTGGGGTAGACGATCACGCCGCCGCGGCGCAGAACCTCGACGGCCTGGCGCACGAAGCGTAGCTGCGGAGACACCGGATGCAGTTGCAGGTAGATACTCATGCCGTCCGCTATGATACGCACATGAATCAGCTACTCGAGTTCTCGCCGCTCATCGCATTCCTGGTCGTCTTCGAACTCTGGGGCATCTACTGGGCCACCGCAGCGTTGATGCTGGCCTGCGTGCTGCAGCTCATCGTGCACCGGGTCAGGAGCGGTAAATTCAAGACCATGCACATCGTCACCGTGGCGGTGCTGCTACCGCTCGGCAGCGCAACGTTGTTGCTGCATGACCACCGCTTCATTCAGTGGAAGCCCACCGTGCTGCTCGGCATCGCCGCGACCGCTTTTTTCGGCAGTATGTTCTTCGGCAAACAGCCTCTCGCCGAACGGATGCTGGTGGCGGCGTTCCCGGAGCCGATCGAGATTTCCTCGCGCGCTTGGCTGCTGATCAACGCACTGTGGGTTGGCTGGCTCGCGCTGCTGGCGGCCGCCAACCTGTACGTCGCATGGAACTTCCCCGAAAACACCTGGGTGCATTTCAAGGTCTTCGGCATCACCATCGCGTTGTTCCTGTTCATGGTGCCGCAGATCCTCTGGCTGAGCGGCAAGACCAAATCGGTCGTACCGGAACAGGGCTGAGCCATGTCTACCGATGCCCACGATCCCATTGGCCGCGCACGGCGCCTGCGCGAGCGTCTGGAGGTCCGATTCTCGCCGTCGCTGCTGACCATCGAAGACGAAAGCCACTTGCATGCCGGCCATGCGGGCGCGGCAGGCGGCCAGAGCCATTTCCGCATACGCATCGTAGCGGAGGCCTTCCGCGGCCACTCCCCGGTGGCGCGTCACCGGCTGGTCTACGCCGCTGTCGATGACCTCTTGAAAACTGATATTCACGCCCTGGCGATCGAGGCTACGGCGCCGGCGTAAGCAGGCCGTTTTGCGTTGAAATCGACGATAATTGGAGAGATTGCGCGGTAAAGGCTAAACTTCCGCCCCCGGGCGCATCGGCCATATCGGCCAGAGCCGCCTTTTTTCGTTGTTAGAGGACACAAATGACTCAAATTTTCAGTGCACAGTGGACCCGTGTGTCCGCCGTGGCAGCATTCACCCTTGTGCTGGCAGCCTGCGGCAAGGGACAGCAGGCAACCACGCCCCCGGCCGCCACGGCCACGGACAAGCCGGCGGCGGCGCCGGTCGCCATCGTCAACGGCACGCCCATCGCGCGTGATGCCTTCGATGATTACTTGAAGGGCCTGTTACGGGGCAAGCCGCCCGCCGACGTCACCGCGGGCGACAAAAATCAGGTTCTGGATCAGATGATCAATATGCAGCTCATCGCCGCCCAGGCGGAGAAAGACGGATTGGCGAACGACCCAGATGTCGCCACGCGCATCGCGCTGTTGCGGACCCAGATTTTGGCGGACGCCGCCGCGCAGAAGTACGTCAAGAACAACGAGCCCACGGATGCGGAATTGCACGCTGCGTACGACGCCGCCACCGACAAGACCGAATATCACGCTTCGCACATCCTGGTGCCGACCAAGGAAAAGGCCGAGGCGCTGATCAAGAAGCTGAAGGGCGGCGCGAAATTCGAAGACGTCGCGAAGGCCGAATCCACCGACAATTCGAAGGCGAATGGCGGCGACCTCGGCTGGTTCACGACCGCCCGCATGGTCAAACCGTTCGGCGACGCAGTGAAGTTGCTGAAGAAAGGAGAGGTCACCCCGGAGCCGGTGCAGACTCAGTACGGCTGGCACATCATCAAACTCGAAGATACGCGCGATGCACCGTTCGATCAGTTCAAGACTCAACTGACCAACGGCATCATGCAGAAGAAATTTCAGACCTATATTGACGGGCTGAAGGCAACCGCCAAGATCGAGAAGAAACTGTAGCAGCCGCTTGTGGGACAGGTAGCGGATTCGAAGTGAATCCGCTACCTGTTGAATTCGCCGCTACATCTTCAGCAATTTCAGAAACTCAGGCTCATCGAGGACGGCAATCCCCAGCGCCGCGGCCTTCTTGAGCTTAGAGCCCGGCTCCACGCCCGCCACCACATAGCTGGTCTTCTTCGACACACTGCCGCTCACCTTGCCGCCCCTCTGTGCTATGGCCTCCTGCGCCGCTTCACGCGTCAATGCCACGAGCGTGCCGGTGAGCACGAACGTCTTGCCGGTCATTTCGCCGCCTGCATCCACGGGCGCCGGCGGCGGCCAGCTAATTCCTGCGGCCAGCAGCCGATCGACGATGGCGGCATTGTCCGGATCGCGAAAGTAGGCCGCGACATGCTGGGCCACTACCGGCCCGACGTCGGGAACGCGCTGAATCTCTTCATCGCCGGCGTCACGCAAGGCCGCGAGTACTCGGAAGTGCTGCGCCAGCGCCAACGCGGTCGCCTCACCCACATCGCGTATCCCAAGCGCGTATAGAAAACGCGACAAGCTCGTTTGCTTTGAAGCGTCGATGGCTGCTTGCAATTTCTGCGCAGACTTATCGCCCATGCGCTCCAGGGTCGCGAGCTGCTGCGACTGCAGGCCGAAAAGATCCGCGGGCGTGCTCACTAAATCGCGATCGACCAGCTTTTCCACGAGCTTGTCGCCCAATCCCTGAATGTCCAGAGCGCGTCGCGAAGCGAAGTGTTTGATTTCCTCCTTGCGCTGCGCCGCGCAAATGCGGCCGCCGGTGCAGCGCGCGACCGCCTGCTCGGCTTCGCGCACCACCGGTGATCCGCACACCGGGCATTCGGTGGGCAGAGCCACCGGCGCAGGTTCAGGATTGCGCACTCTGCGTTCCAGCAACACCCGCACCACCTCGGGAATTACATCGCCGGCGCGGCGGATAACCACGGTATCGCCCACCCGCACGTCTTTGCGGGTCAGTTCATCCATATTGTGCAAGGTTGCATTGCTCACTGTGACCCCGCCGACAAACACCGGTTCGAGCCGCGCCACGGGCGTGAGCGCTCCGGTGCGGCCGATTTGAAATTCGATGTCGCGCACCGTCGTCAGCGCCTCTTCGGCAGGAAATTTGTGCGCTACTGCCCAACGCGGCGCCCGCGAAACGAATCCCAGGCGCCGCTGCTGTTCCAGATCATCGACTTTGTAGACGACTCCATCGATCTGGTAAGGCAGGTTGGCGCGTTGCGTGCCGATGTCGCGGTAGTAATCCAAGCAACCGTCTGCGCCCTCCACCACACGCGACTGCGGACAAATTTTGAATCCCCACCGGCGCAGGGTCTGCAAGGTCTCGCTGTGCTGCGAAGGCAGACCGTGCTGCACTGACGCGTCGTCACTCTCGACGATCCCAAGCCCATAGATGAACAGATCAAGCGGCCGCGCTGCGGTCATCTTCGGATCGAGCTGGCGCAGACTACCCGCGGCGGCATTGCGCGGATTGACGAAACTTTTATCGCCGCGCGCCACCGCCTCTTGATTGAATTTCGCAAAGCCGGCCAAGGGCATGAACACTTCACCGCGTACCTCGAGCACCGCCGGCGGCCGGTCGGCGCGCAGCTTCAGGGGCAGCGCTTTGATGGTCTTGAGATTCTGCGTGATGTCCTCACCCGTTTCCCCATCTCCGCGCGTCGCGCCCTGCACGAACACTCCCTTCTCATAGCGTGCGCTAATCGCCAAACCATCCAGCTTGGGCTCCGCCGAATAAAGAATCGGCCCGGGAATGTCCAACCGCTCCCGAATTCGCCGATCGAAGTCGCGGACCTCCTCTTCGGTAAAGGCATTGTCCAAGGACAGCATCGCGAGACGGTGGCGCACCGCGCCGAAGGCAGCGACAGGAGCCGCCCCTACACGCTGCGTAGGCGAATCCGACGTCGTAAGTTCTGGGTACTGAGTCTCCAGAGCGCGCAGCTCGAGCATCAAGCGGTCGTATTGCGCGTCAGGGACTTCCGGATCGTCGAGAGCGTGGTACCGGTAGTTGTATCGCTCCAGCACGTCCTTAAGCTCAACGGCGCGGGACGCCGCCTTCTTCGGCACGCCTGCTCGCTGAGCACACACCGATCAGTGGCCCGCGAGTGATGCCTGAAAGCGCGCCGCATCCTCGCGCATGGCGGTTGCACGCTGCGGCGATAGGGGAATTCCTTTCGCGTCCTGCACCATTCCCGACAATACCTCCGCCAATCCGCGCGCCGTGCTCAGCATCTCGTCTATGGTCTCAAGAGGGGGGATGGGCCCCGGCAACACGGCGAACAAAGTGATGCCGCGAAATTCCTGATCCGCCATGACCGCGACATCGAAGGTTCCCGGCTCGATGAGGCTCGCAACGCAGAACAGGCTGCGACCGTCGGCGTGCCTGCGGTGAAATACTTGGTAACGGCCGAAGGCCAGTCCATGCAATTCCAACGCAGCCATTAACTGGCCGCCGGACCAACGAGTTTCACCGACGCTGCAGACACGGATCGTGACAATCCTTTGCAGCTCCGCTG
>JAYTXS010000024.1:0-3496 GCA_043742845.1 Gammaproteobacteria bacterium | reverse complement strand
CCGTTCTTGATGATCACGGAGAAGGCGCGCAGCTGTTCGGCCTCGAAGCGCGGCATCATGGTCAGATAGGGATGTTCCCAGTCGCCGAGCACGCCCAAGCGTTTGAAATCGATACGCTGTGCATCGACTTGCTTCTGCGCGTATTCACGGCATGCGGCACGAAACGCCTTTGCGTCGATCTTCTGGCCGACGCGGCCGTGCGTCTTCTCCACCTGCATTTCAATCGGCAGTCCGTGGCAATCCCAGCCCGGCACATAGGGCGCGTCATAGCCGTCCAGCGTGCGCGACTTGACGATGATGTCTTTGAGAATCTTATTGACCGCATGACCTAAGTGAATCGCCCCGTTCGCATAGGGCGGCCCATCGGTGAGAACAAACGAGGGCCGCCCCTTGGCCACATCGCGAATCTTTTCGTATAGGCCGGTGCGCTCCCACGCCGCCAGCATTCCCGGCTCGCGGTTCGCAAGGTCCGCCTTCATCGGGAATCCCGTGTTGGGCAAATTAATCGTATTTTTGTAGTCAGCCACAATCCACCTTCGACAACAGATTCCGCGCATTAGCGCCGTCAATTTGCATTTGCGCCACCAAGGCATCCAGAGAATCGAACTTCACCTCGTCACGCAGCTTGGCGACGAACTCAACCTCGATGGCACGCCCGTAGAGATCGCCGGAAAAATCGAACACATGCACCTCGAGCAATGGCTCAGTGCCATTCACTGTGGGCCGCGTGCCGAGACTCGCGACACCCGGCAAAGCATGCGCAGCGATGCCGAAGACCCGCACCGCCAATATGCCCCACACGGGCGACTTGCGGCGCATCAATCTTAGGTTGGCGGTAGGAAAACCCAACGTGCGCCCCAGCTGCCGCCCGTGCACCACACGGCCCATCATCCGATACGGACGGCCGAGCAAGCGCGCAGCGCCCGCGTAGTCCGCGTAGTCCAAGCGCTCGCGCACCGCCGTGCTACTCACCCGCACCGCGTCGAATACGAACGGCGCCACCTCTTCCACGCCAAACCCGTGCGACAGCGCCGCGGCCCTCAAAGTTTCGATGGTGCCGCCGGCATTGCTGCCGTAGCGGAAGTCATGGCCGACCACCATGTGCCGAGTACCCAGTTTCTCGACCAGCAGTTCATCCACAAACGCAGCGGGAGTCATGGCACGCACGCATTCGTCGAATCGCAAAGTCACCAATCGCTGTACGCCGTGCGCCGCCAGCGCAACACACTTCTCGCGCCAGCGCGTCAAACGCGCCGGAGCGCCATCGGGATCGATAAACTCCTTGGAGCTCGGCTCGAATACTAAGACCGTCGCCGCCGAGCGCAATTCCGCAGCTCTCGCCTTGAGCACGCCGATCATTTGCTGATGGCCCAGGTGCACGCCATCGTAGTTACCCACGGTCAGAACGCAGCCTCGGTGGCGCTGCGAGATGTTATGTAGGCCGCGAACTAGTTCCATGGCGAAAGGTCGTGATTATACTCAGGTTTCCCCCACCGGAGACAGACGCCTGGGCGATTCGATTGACAAGCACGCAGGCAATCGGCAAGCTACGCGGCTGTTTCGAGGTCCGATTTGGGCCATAGTATCTGGTAAGGAGTCTCTCGCTTGGCGAATACGAAATCTGCGGAAAAAGCTGCCCGACAGTCGACGGTTCATCGCGCCCGTAACGACGCGCTCACCTCGCAGTTGCGCAGTGCCATTCGTAAGGCGACGCATGCTCTGAAGGCCGGCAACCAAGGCGAGGCCGCCTCGGCGCTCGCCGCAGCGACCCCGGTGATCGACAGCATGGTCAACAAGGGGATCATTCACCGCAATAAGGCCGCGCGACACAAGAGCCGGCTGACCAAGCAGGTTCGCGCGCTCGCCAAATAGCCGCCCTAGCCGGGGACGCCGGCTCGTCGATGAGGCTTTCGTTGACCCGGATTCGGCATTTGTGGCCTATCTATGCCAAGCGTTACCTAGCCGCCTTGAGTTTTATTGTGTCCCTCGGCGCGTTTTCATACAGCCTCGCCGCAGACCCTCCCTCCGCTTCCGCACCACCGGCGCAGTCGGCCACCGCACCCGTCGCGGCGACCACCGCGGCAACTGCCCCGACGGTTAGCGACCACAAGACTGCCGCTGACGCGGCCTTAGCCGCACAGATCCATCGGCTGCGATCCGCGGGTTACAAGCCCAAAGTGAAGGACGGTGCGACCATTTGGTGTAAACAACAAACCGCCCTCGGCAGCCGCCTGTCGCAGGTGGAAATTTGTGGCTCGCCCGATCAAGTGGAGCAATCTATCCAAGATTCCAAGGATGCGGTCGAAACCGCGCAAAGGCGCGTTACGGAACACCAAAGTAACTAGACGAAATAAGCCTGACGTTGCAGATAAAGCCGGCCTCAGGCCGGTTTTTTTTACTCCGGCGAGTAGGCTTCTCCCGCTACGCGCGGATGTTCTTCCAGATAGCGCATGACCGCCCGCTTAAGCTCGTCTGTGCCGGCGCCGGTGGCCCCCGATATTTGAAATACCGGCCCCTTCCAGCGTAGGCGGCGGACGATGTCCTTGGTGCGACGCTCTACTTCCTCCGCCGGCAATAGATCGATTTTATTGATGAGCAACCAACGCTCTTTGGTGCCGAGATCGGCGGCGAATTTTTTGAGTTCTGCGACGATGGTGCGCGCGTCCTTGACAGGATCGGCATCCGGGTCGGGGGGCTCGATGTCGATGAGGTGCAGCAGCACGCGGGTACGTTGCAGATGTTTCAAGAATCGAATGCCGAGCCCGGCGCCGTCAGCCGCACCCTCGATCAATCCGGGGATATCCGCCATGACGAAGCTGCGGCCGAGTCCGGCAGTGACCACGCCCAGGTTCGGATACAGAGTGGTGAAAGGATAATCCGCCACTTTCGGACGCGCGGAAGAGACCGCGCGGATCAAGGTGGATTTGCCGGCATTCGGCAGCCCCAGCAATCCCACATCCGCGATCAGCTTCAGCTCCAGCATCAACTCACGCTTCTCGCCGGGCAGACCTAATCCTGATTTACGAGGTGTGCGATTGGTGCTGGATTTGAAGCGTGTGTTGCCCCAACCGCCCTTGCCGCCCTTCGCGACCAAGATCACTTGGCCCTCGGTGGCAAGATCGCCTAACTGTTCGCCCGTGTTCAGGTCGGATATCACGGTACCCACGGGTATGGATACGTAAGTGTCATCGCCGCCATGACCCGTGCAGTCGTTGCCGCTACCGCTCTCACCATTCTGACCCTTATAGGTGCGCGAGATGCGAAAGTCCGCGAGCGTGTTCATTCCCTCAACGGCTCTCAAGTACACACTGCCGCCGAGCCCCCCGTCGCCGCCATCGGGACCGCCGAAGGCAACGAACTTCTCGCGACGGAAGCTCACGCAGCCGCGACCACCATTGCCGGCTTGGACTTTAAGCTTGGCTTCATCGACGAATTTCATGTCGCATCAACTCGATAAGGCGCTCGATGGCGCGCAAAATAAAAAAGGGGGCAGGTT
>JAYTXS010000023.1:0-2789 GCA_043742845.1 Gammaproteobacteria bacterium | reverse complement strand
TGCGAACAGTTGCAATGCCATGGCCGGCTCCGTGGGTTAAATCCCTAAGCGAGTGAATAGGTGCGGCAATGTTCAAGATAGGCTGCCTCATGTGCCACTGTGAGCTGCACGACGCTGGTCCAAAGCCAAGAAGGCGCATCCAATCGCTTGGTACGCTGTCTCCTGAGGCTGTCCCGAAACTCGCGGCGAGTTGCGGCGTCCATCTGACGCGCATGCGCCTTGCCCACCACGCTCGCCAAGTAGCGCGCCGCGCTCACGGCCTCTTCCCGGGTTAGTTGGTCGATCTCCAGTTTTAAATCCTGCGGCATGAGTTCACGCAGAAACACGGAGTGATTCAGCAGCCGAGCCGGCATCATGCGCTCTCCCAAGGCGGGCGATAAATGTCTCGCCCCCTCGACAACTCTGATCGCATTGTCGGCGGGCATCGTCACGCGTGCGGCGCGCGGCGCCGCCGGCGGACTTGCTTCCTTGATGTCGATCAGGCAACACTCATCCTGTTTGCGCTTTCCATTGCCCACATTGACGAGGACGGCGAATCGCAATCGCCCCAATGAACTGCACCCCTTCATCCAATATGCGGCGTCCAATATTTCGATCTTGGCATTATCTTTTCTGGATTTGAGCGAGGTCACCAGGTTACGAACGGCCTCGTTCTCGAACAACTCTTCTATTGCATGCCGCTCCTCTCGGGATAACGGCCAAAACCTCTCGCCCAGGGGAATGTTAGGTTTGATATACCGCAAGCGCTCCCGAGCCAGATGCTTCCAGGTTCTATTCATCGCTTGCCGCATGACCACCCGCACACATTCAGGTTTCTCTTCACCCTTTCCGGATGGCGAGAGCAAGGCGCGCTCATAACCCACCATCATGCTCTCGAGCATGTGCGCCGCGGTCACCCCGGGCAAGTCCGAGCCTCGAGCAGCAGAGCACAGCGACAAGGCAAGACGAATCAGATCGTGGTTGGGATTACCGATGACGGCTTGATCCAAATCCCGGATCTGAACGTGGATCTTGCCGTTCGAATCCGCCAATGGACCGAGATTACCGACATGACAATCGCCGCAGATCCACACCGCAGGCCCCTTCGGAACCAAACCCTTGCCGGCTCCCTCCAGCCATCGATAGAACTGGACGGTGCTGCCGCGGACATAGGCGTGCGCCGAAGCGGCCATCTTCAGATTACGCCGCGCTGTTAATGTGGGCTGACGGCTGTTGGCAGTGGGGTACTTGAGACGTTTCGCCTTCATTCAACGATGACCTTTTCTTAGGGGTAATAGTTTGCGCCGAAACCCGGCGCGGGTTCGGTGAATAAACGGCGCAGCACCCGCCTATTTGGCGATGTTAACTATTACGGTCAATCACTAGAACAATGAGCGCTACGGCCAAAAGCGCACCACCGATTTCGTCTGCCGGCGTGGTTTGCAACAGCGTGTGCGAGGCGAGTACAGGAGCAGCGGCGGCAAATAAGATCCCGACCACACTTAAAATCGCCGCTAGGCCGCCCTCTGTTAACTTAATACTTTTATCAGTGCGCATGATCGTTTCCTTGAACAACGCCGGAATTGGGCGGCATAGAAACATGGGCACTCAAAAATTTAGCAGCTCCCATGGCCATTTCCTGCAGGCGAATGCCCCGACCAGCGCTAGGCGATTGCTGACAGCGGGGATCTGAGCAACGCGCCGGACACTGTGTCGAGATGTCTCCTGACGATGACTATCGCCGCTCAATATTCAAGGTCATTCGGGCCCGTGACGCGCCCTGATCGTCGAATCAAAGTCCGATTGGCATCAAGAATCGCGGCTTCCCGCCGATGCATGGGTATGAGCGCCGGCAAACCCCGTAAATCGGCCGATCCCCTGTACCTGCTGCTGCGCGAGGGAAACGTCGAAGAATTCAATCGGCGGCACAAGGCCGGCGAAACCTGCGATCTACGCGGTTGCGATTTTCGTGGAATCGACCTGCGCGGCGTGGATGTCGCAAGCATCGATTTCTCGGACAGCTATTTTCGACAAGCGGATCTTCGCGGCCTGGACCTGCGCGACTGCCAGATGCACGGCGCCAGCTTGCACGCCGCGCATATATCCGGCGCGTACTTCCCGCCGGAGCTGTCTGCCGTGGAAATTGAAATGTCGGTACGCCTCGGCACTCGGATGCGCCATAGCCGCTAGCGGGACTCGTCTGCCAAGCGAGCCCCTCGCGGCCGCGTGATCACATAATCTTGTAACCGAAGGACACTCCCAGCACGCGCGGTCGAAGCGGCGTTTGTTCGACGATGAAGTTGTCGGTGCTGGTGAAGGTAGCCGCATGCGAGTTAGCCAAATTTTCGGCGTACAACATGATGCTCCAGACATCCTTGGCGACTCCGACCGACGCCGACAAGGTCGAGTACGCGGCATTCTCGAATCGCAGCCTCGATGTTGAAATGTTGGCTGAACCCGCAAAGGTGGGGTTGGAGCCCGCTTGAGTGTACGAGTGGCCCGTATGCGATGCGCCAAACTGTGCGAAGGAGTTGTAGTCACCGAACGACCACTCGTAGCGTGCCCGCACGCTGAATTGCAGCGGCGGTGCATCGGCTGTGGGCGAGCCAACCGGGCCGAACGGATTCGTGATGGGCGTACAGCTACCGCCGCTGGAATCGCAGGCTTGCGTGATGGGACGACCAAAATTTGCACTGCCGGGATTGTTGTCGATCAGGGCTGGCGAATTCGTCTGTCGGGTCTGATTCCAGGACGCAGCTCCTTGAATGGTGAGTCCGCTGACCACGCGACCGACCATCGAGGTTTCGATG
>JAYTXS010000022.1:0-9445 GCA_043742845.1 Gammaproteobacteria bacterium | reverse complement strand
AAAGTGCTGTAATTATAGGGAATTATTGATGCAATGAGTGGTCAGATATTGCAGGATATCAGTGTTGGGCCTGCAAAATCTGGAGGATTAGGATGCGACCGAAAGAGCGCACGGGGACACCACAGAGCGATTTATTTCGCTTGAAATTGTCTAACTTGATCGACCTGCGGCACGAGCTGTGCCGCTTGGCCGAGCGGATGCAGTGGCAAACGCTGGTCGATGAGTTCGGAGTTCTATACGCCGAGCAGGGCCGACCCGGCGTGCCGATCCGATTGATGGTCGGTTTGCATTATTTGAAGCACGCCTACGGACTGTCGGACGAAGTGGTGGTGAAGAACTGGGTCGAGAACCCGTATTGGCAGTACTTTTGCGGAGAAGAGTATTTCCAGCACCGGTTGCCGATCGATCCGTCGCAGATGACGCGCTTTCGTCACCGGCTCGGTGCCGAGGGATGCGAGAAATTATTGGCGCTGACGATCAGCACGGGCGTGACAGCGCAAGCGGTGAAGGCTAGGAGCTTTGCCGATGTCACGGTGGATACGACGGTGCAGGAGAAGGCGATTGCCTTTCCCACCAACTCGCGTTTGTACTTCAAGGCTCGCGAGTGGCTGGTGAGATTAGCCAAAGCTAACGGCATCGAGTTACGTCAGAGTTACACCCGCACGGGGAAGCAAGCGTTGTTCATGCAGAACCGCTATGCCGCGGCTCGGCAGATGCGCCGCGCACGGCGAGAGTTGAAGCGATCGAAGATCTACTTGGGGCGCGTTTACCGGGATTTGCAGCGCAAATTACTCTCACAACCCGACGCGGTGCAGGAGCAGCTGGCAGAAGCACTGGGTCGAGTGGCGCGTCTGCTGGCGCAGCAGCGCCATGACCGCCACAAGCTCTACAGTCTGCATGCACCGGAAGTCGAGTGCGTCGCCAAAGGTAAGGCACACAAGAAATACGAGTTCGGCGTCAAAGTCTCGTTGGCTGTCACGCAGCGGGATAACTTCATCGTTGGTGCGCTCGCGCTACCGGGAAATCCGTTCGACGGTCACACGTTGCGATCCGCGCTCACCCAAGTCGAACGGCTGACCGGAACGAAGCCGCAGCGTTGCTTTGTGGATCGCGGTTACCGCGGACACGGCATCGAGGACATCGCGGTGCACATCGCTGGACAGAAGCGCAGCCTGACTCGCGCCCTACGTCGAGCACTAAAACGCCGCAATGCGATCGAGCCGATTATTGGGCACACCAAACACGATGGGCTGATGGGCCGCAACTACCTCAAAGGTGTCGCCGGCGATGCGATGAACGCGATCCTGTCGGCCGCCGGTCACAACCTTCGAATCATCCTGCGAAAGCTGCGGCTTTCTTGGCTCGCGTTTTTGCACGCGTTGCTGCGCGACCTGCAAATGCTGGCGCCAACAGCCGCGTTCGCATGACCCAGCCAGGGCGAAAACCGGGTTTATCAGGGCCGAATAGCTAACTGGTCTATGACCCCGATCCCACGGGCGATCGCAGCGGAGCAAACGCAAAAGCTCCTCGCCAGCATTGATCGGAAGAGTGCGATGGGACGGCGCGACTATGCAATTCTGCTGGTGCTGGCCCGGCTTGGATTGCGAGCCGGCGAAGTGATGTCTTTGGAACTCGATGACATTGATTGGAGCGCTGGGGAACTCATCGTGCACGGCAAAGGACGAAGGAACCAGCTGCCGCTTACACCGGATGTCGGTAAAGCGATCGCGGCGTACTTGCGCCGCGGCCGGCCAGAGTGCGAGTCGCGGCGTGTATTTCTGCGCACCAAAGCACCGATTGGAGGTTTCCACGGCGCAAGCGGCGTAGGATCCATGATTCGACATCGCCTCAAGCGAGCAAACATCAACTCGCCAACCTTCGGCACGCATCAGTTTCGTCATGGACTCGCGAGCGATATGCTGCACCAAGGCGCGTCGCTTGCCGAGATCGGCGCCGTGCTGGGTCATCAGCACCCCGATACTACTCGCATCTACACGAAGATCGATTTGAAGTCCTTGCATCCGCTGGCTCAGCGCTGGCCAGGCGGCGTGCCATGAACACGCTGCGGCAGTCGATTGCCGAGTACCTGGCTCTGCGACGCAGTCTCGGCTTCAAGATGAACGATGCCGCTAGAGCGCTGCCAGACTTCGCCACGTTCATGGAGCGCCGCCGGGCGGCGCATATCACGCAGGCGTTGGCGTTGACGTGGGCACAAATTCCTACGCATGCGCAACCCTCCCACTGGGCCAGTCGGCTTTGCTACGTGCGCCAGTTCGCCCGCTACCGAGATCACGCTTGGTTATTGGTTGCTGTGCAGACCGGGTTGAGGTTATCCGAACTGACCAGCCTGACTTGGCAGACTACCGAACTTGGATCCGGCGCCCATGTCCATGTCATGGGCAAGGGACGCAAAGAGCGTTGCGTCCCACTGACCAAACAAACGGTTGCCGTATTGTCCGCTTGGTTCAAGGATATACGTCTCGGCGACGGACACCTCCTGTTCCCCAATCGACGCGGCGGCCGCTTGAGCAATGACGGGCTTCAGTATCTGCTTGCCAAACACACGCGAAATGCGCAGAAGTCTTGTGTATCGCTTTGCAAAAAGCGCGTCAGCCCTCATGTCCTCCGGCACACCGCAGCGATGGAACTGCTGCAAGCCGGAGCAGATACCACCGTGATCGCGCTATGGCTTGGCCATGAATCGGTGGAAACGACTCACATTTACCTGGAAGCCGATCTAGCAATGAAGGAGAAAATGCTGACGAAAACCACTCCGCATGATGGGCGACCCGGCATCTTCAAGCCGGACGATAGTCTGCTCGCCTTCCTGAGAAATCTATAGAGATCGAAATACTATGCCGAGTCGATGGTTGAAAGCCGGCGGCACTTACCTTGCCGGTGCAGGCCAAAAGGAGAATGCCGAAACCAAAACTCGGCGTAGTCCGGCGCTCGGCGTAGTGGGCGCTATGCCGATCTCAGCATAGCGCCCAGTCGCACTGGGCTTGCTCGCCGGCGAGGGTGCGCAGGCGCAAATAGGCTTCCGGCGCCGGGCGCGGCCGGAAGCGCGCGACAATGGCACGGAAGTGATCCGATCCACCGCGATAACCGCGCTCACGCACCATGACGTGCAAGCGGCTCGCGCACAACTTCGGATACTGAGTGAGCGTCTGGAGGATAAACGGGATGAAGGGATCCGCGATAGAGGGACGCGTCGTCTTCTGTGCCGCCGGCACGCCGGCCTGTGCGAGCACGCGTCGCACCGTCGAGTGATGCAGCATGAGTTGCCGCGCGATTGTGCCGATCGGCCAGCGTTCGGCGTGATGCAGACGCAGCACCTCGGCTTCCACCGCGCGACTGATCATCCGTGCCGCTCAACCGAAGCCCCAACCTCGCCACGTGTGCAAACGCGTGAACGCCGGCAGCGGTGCATGACAAAAATCGCACCGTCGAACCTGGCGTTGATCACCATCGTCACGCCTCGGCGGCGCAATCCTCTGTTCAGGGGTGCACGGGGCATCGGGAGTCTCGATCGCGGCCACATCGACCGTGATTGACATTGTGAACACCGGTGCCACCGGCGCACATCCCTGCTGCGTCACTTTCTCAAGTTCCCGCTCGCGCCAGACTTGCTGCCGAGCCGCGTGCCGCCGCGCTCCACGACGGGTGCGCTGATACCGGGCGCCGGCACGCCGGTTTGAGGCGCGGCGGGACACGGCGGCACACTCCCCGGCGCAAAAAATATTGCCGTGATCGCACGGTCCGCAGATGCTCACCGATACGTTGCAGCCCCGGCAGCTAAACAGCCGGTAGCTCTCTTCCGGCTCTTGCACCGCACGCCCCCACAGCACTGGACAGCGCCGGGCTGCGCGGGGCTAAATGACGTGCGGAAGATCGCCCCCACAGGCATCGCACCGCTGAAGGCCCGGGGGTTTTGAACGGTTCCCGGGCCTTCTTTGCTCGGGCGTAGGCCTTAAGCTTAGAGCGGAATACCGCAGCGCGTTGCGAACGCGGGAATTACCAACAAGAACGGATGCTGAAGCTTCTGCCGCTGACCGCGGCAGAATGCGCCTCGTCTACGCCTGAAACGATGTCAGAAAACCAAAGAAAATCCAAAATCTCCCACCGGGCCACCGGTGGTCAAACCGCGCGTATCCCCGGAATCACGCGCTTCTCAATCCCCGTCCACACCCGGCTTGGCGACGCGCATCGAGGTAGTCACGAAGCGCACCGAAGACACTATCGGCGACGGGTAGGCGTCGAGACTTGAAGAACTTAGTGTTGCGGATCTCGATGGCTGACTCGGCCATGAGAACATCGCCTACGTTCAGGCGCAGGATCTCACCGAGCCGAAGTCCGGCACAGTAGGCGAGAACAAACATCGTGTACATGGTCGATGGCAACAGCGGCCAGCGCGGTGCAGGCCACGCGCGGGCGATCTCCAGTATCCGACTCATCTCAGCCGGTGAGTAAATGTACGGTCGGCGATATTGCCGCCGGATGTGCCGATTTTGTTGTCGATCGCGCGGCAACAAGGCTGCCGTCGGGTCAGCACGCCGCATCGCCCGACTCAGGTCGACGCCGAACTCGGCACAGTTCCAGGCGTGGGCGATCGTCGGCGGGACCTGACTCCATGCTTCCACCATCAATCTAAGGGGCTGCTCGGCGAGATCTGGATGCGTTTGCAGGAATCGATCGAAGGCCGCAAAACAGCCTTCTTGGCTAACATAGCGATATCCCATTGCCCGCATCGTCACGAGGTGATCACGCATCAAAGGACCCAGCGCGCTTCCCCACCGTGGCAACGGGCGCAGCGCCTCGAGCGCACGGAAGGGATCGACATCGGCAAGGGCTCGCACGATAGGGGCTAGGCGGCGCTCACCGTATCGATCTTGAATGATCCGGAATGGGTTGTTGGCAAGGGTTCCGCTGCGGACCCGAGCGTCAAGGAAGCGATTGACGTTGCTCGCACGGTCGATAACCAGGGAAGGCGGGACTTCTTGCGCCCGCGCTTGCACCCAGGCTATTACTGCGCTCTCGGTGAGTTCATCCCACTCGCTGCGGTTGACCATAAAGCGCTGGAAGGCCACCAACTCGTAGCGGTACAGTCGTCGCGTTTTGTCTGTCCGGACGAACAGTGATTGAAGATATCTATCAATCACCTCGCCGTTGTTAAACGGCCGGGCGCTCATGCGGCACCCCCAACGATGGGGAGCGGCAAAGCCACAGCGCGCAGCTCCTCGCTATCGAGCTTGAGATAAATGGCGGTCGACCGGCTGGTCCGATGTCCCAGAAGATCGCTGATCGTCTTCATGGGCACTGCGGCGCGCAACAGCCCGACCGCATGCGCATGTCGGAAGACGTGTGGGCCGTGTTTGCCGGCCGGCCGAACGCCAGCCGCAGTAATCCGTCGGGAAACCAGTGCGTGCAACACCGACTTGTGACTGAAACCCTGAAGAGGCGCGGACATGCGAATGAATACCTCGCGCGCTGCAGTCTTCGGTCGGCCGCTTCGCAAGTATCCCAGCAGCGCTTCGCCCACGGCCGGTAAGAGTGGAAGAACAGTCGTGCCGCGAACTTTGGAATGGCGAATGACAATGGTCTCAGCGCGCCAATCGATATCATCCAAAGCCAACCTGACAATCTCGCCGGCCCTCAGACCGTACATGGCAAGCAACATGAGGATCGCAAAATCGCGCCTACCGCGCGGCGATCGATCTTGGCGCGTCACTTTCAGGATCTGTGTAATCTCTTCGGACTTGAGTACTGACGGGATGTTCTCGAACTCGTAGAGGGTCGGGTGGATCATCGAGCGGGATAGATCGTCTGATAGATGTCCAGCCCGGTGCAGAAAACGCAAGAATCCGCTCAAACGAAGGGAAACCGCTTTTAATGACGTTCGCCGCATTACTGCGGAGCGAAACTGCAAATACCGGTCGATGTGTCGGACCGACAGTTCAAGTCTAACTTGTTGGCCACCATGCCGGAGATACCAGGTCAAAAATCTCCGGATCTCCTCGAGGTACCCTTCGATGGTCGAGGCCGAAAGCCCGCGACACTCTGTCAACCACCGACGATACTCGGCGCACAATGCCTGAGCGAGGAACTCGCCCGGGTTCCTTGGCAGAGGCGCCGGCGGCCATTGCTGATGCGTGAATCGCAGGAGCTGAACGACCCCGTCCGTGCACCACGTTCTCCAGCCCTTCCGGCTCGTTGGCATGTGCCCGTGCCGGCGGCGGTGATCTTGCAGTTGTCGTCGCATAAACATCGCGACATTGACTGGCTGCACGGCCTCGAGTGCTATGCGACGTTCTTCTATGTATGAAAGAAACTTGCGAGCGTTGGAACACAGATGCTCAATCGACACAAGGGAATAACCTTTGGTCTGAAGGCTCCGGCGAAGGTCGTGCAATAAAGAGGGCCGATTAGAAGCGAAAATCGTCATGGCTGAATCTCCTGAGTGGGAATATCCAAACCCAGGATGCGCCGCGATAATGGCGAGGTCATCGAGCGCGATTTACAGGAGAAACTGCCACACGAAGCCTCTCCTGCGCATTACTCAGTACTGCTGATTAATGGACCGCCTCATTCACAACGCCCACCGCATCGACGTCGCCTCACCTGAGTCGATGCGAAAAAACCGTCCAGACTTGATCGATGCCGGACAGTCTGATATCTAGACCACCGGCTTGCGTCGCTTCGCTCCGATACTGTCCGTCATCCCCGGATCAACTGTCCGCCATCACCGGAATACGCAGTTGGCACGCAAAAATTCGCAGAAGTCTCTTTCGTCCATCGTGCCGGCGGCGAGCTCAAGGACGGCCTGAGCCGCTGCTTCCTGAGTTTCGGAAAAGCAATGACCGTTTAGTTCAAGAAAAAGTACACCGACAACGAAACCCGTGCGCTTGTTGCCGTCGATGAAGGGGTGATTCTGCACAATGCCCGCTGTGTACAGCGCAGCAAGCTCGACGACATCGGTACTCGCGTAGGCGAAGTGGTTCAGCGGCCGCCCGAGTGCGGATTCGAGGAGAGTCTCATCACGCAACCCCTCAGCGCCGCCGTGCTCGACAAGCAGCCGATCATGGATCGCGAGCACGAGCTCGACCTCGATCCAGATTGGTTCATTCATTTCGACAGGACGTGCAGCGTATTCCGGTAGCGCGACATAATATCCTCAGCCTTCTCCATCTTCTTTTGGAAGGCCGGGTCGAAGGGCGTGAGCCGGTAGGTGTTGTTGGGGCCCTCAAGAAGGAAGACCTGTTCTCCCTCACTGGTACGGAGACGACTCACCACCTCTTTCGGAAGCACAAGCCCAAGCGAATTTCCCACCTTACGGACTTTGAGCGCCACCATCTCTCACCTCGACGTTATCCATTGAGTCTGTCTACGGACCCTATACCTCACACGAATGATGTTATCACAATAGTAATAACGGGGGAAAAGCCGACCTTCACTGGTCTCGTGGCAGTCGATCCAGAGTCATAAGTCGAGATTTTCGCTCGCAAGTCTCTGATTTTACTGGTGGTGAGAGAGACCACCGAACAGTCCAGTCAAGCTCGTGATAAATCACGCTTTATTGCAACGACGCCGACGAAGTTATCCCCATAGTATTCCCCATCGTTGCGCCGAATACGACTGAATACGTTGAATTGCGCAGACGTAATCGTTGCACCTCAGAGATGGCAAAACCAGATTGATAAACAAGCTCCCGTAACCGCGGCGTCAGGTCGCTCGAAGAGCTCTCCACGATTTTGGCGTCCTGGAAATGACGACCAAATATGCTCGCGTCGGTCCCTCCGGTTGGCGCTTGCCCTTCTGCCAATGACCCTGTGACCATCCGCACACTCACGCAATCTTAAACAATGGCTGGGATTCGTATCCGGTATGACCAAGGTCAAAGAACTTTTTGCACGACTCAGCGCTACATACATCTTGCACTTGGCGTAGGAAGTTGTGGTGAACTGCTTCTTGTCGCAGGCCATGACCAGCACGTTGTCGTATTCGAGGCCCTTGGCTTTGTGAATGCTGCTCAAAACCCGCTTCGGTGGTGCAGGCCTCGCATAAGAGCGTTTGCGCACGATTTCAGCGAAGGCTTCATCCGGACTTACAAACTGGCCGATCCGGATTCCGTCCTTGAATTCGGAATGAAAATCAATCTTGACGGTATCGAAGCCCGCCTCTTTTCCTTCAATAAAGGTCGGATCAGATCCAGCGCTGCGGCTACGCCAGTGTGCGACGGGTCCGCGATCAGTTTCCGCGATATGGCCTGAATATTGGCCGGCTTTCCAGTGGTCGTGCGCGCGGCCCCTTCCTGAATTTCCCGGAGCAGACGATCACCGTGACTCGTGTTGCTGAAGCCCACCGCGAGGCCGCCAAGAAATGCAATCATTCCTTTCGCCAGCGCTTCTGCATCGCCTGTCTTATCTCTCAGAACATTGACCAGAGCGGCGAGCGCCTCACGCGTATGCCCTTCCCAAATTGGAATCGTACGGCTCCAAAATGCGCGCAACGCTGCCACCAAGTCATTCTGCGCTGCGAGGATCATGAGTTGGTCGGTGTCACGAACCAGTTTATCGATCGGCGGTCGATGATTTTTCGACAGCCGATAGCCCGCGCGCGCCTGTGCAGTGTTGTTGCCGATCAGTATGCGCAAGGACGCCGGCAAGGGTCCGGTCAAATCGATCGGCTCCCCGCTCTCCAGGGAAGCCCTCGCCGAAAGAACCCATTCGCCTAGCTCTGCACAACCTTGTTTCCAACGGTGCGGAGGCTCGAGTTTTCTGCAGGCCGCCTCTCGCTTGAGTGCTTCCCAGCGCTCTCGGTCGACGCGCGCAGCCTTGTCCGTAGTTGCACCGTAGATGCGTTGAAGCGGGTCACCAAATATGCGCAGCACCGCACCACTACCGCGCAGCGCCATGGCCACGCTGTGTTGGTCAGCACTTGAATCCTGATGTTCGTCACAGATGACGATCGGGTATCGCTGTGCCAAGGCCTTTGCGACCATCGGCTGCACGCGGAGAAAGGCGGCGACCTTCGCCGCCATGATGTCGAGGCCCTTGCCGTTGTTCTGCCATGCCCATGTAAAAAGGTCGCGCGGCAATCCCAGGGGCTTGTGGTAGGTGGTCGCGATCTGCGCAATCAGCGCATCGATGGTTTTGATCTCGACTCTAGCTCCTGTGCCTTTGGTGCGCGCTGCGAACACCGCGCATGCAGCATGCGTGTGCGTGAGGATCAGTAGGCGGCCTGTGCCGATTGAGCCGGCAACATCCTTCGCGTAGGCTGCCCCTTGAAAAGTCTTTCCACAACCGGCGGCCGCTTCGATGAGCGCGAGCGGCTCCCTACTGTGTAGGCTTGACTCACGGGTCCTAACGAGAAATAGTTGGACCAACCCACCAGTTTGCGGTTGAGCTTTGACACCATATTTTCGGCCTCCTGCCACGTCGTCCGACCG
>JAYTXS010000021.1:0-5598 GCA_043742845.1 Gammaproteobacteria bacterium | reverse complement strand
TTCGACGATGGACATGCCCGGCTTCAATACGCCGCGCTCTTCCGCGTCCCACACCATGGCGGCGCCGATGCGGCACTTCACCGAATAGGCAGGATTGCGTCCCTCGATCTTGGCGAGAATGGTCGCGCCGCTGGAGGCATCCAGGCGGTTGATGCGAACCAGCGGCGTACGGCCGATGGACTTGGTATTGTCTTCGAAAATCGGCATGGGGCACCTCGTTGTCTGGGCTGTGATTTTCCTCCTAAGCGCGCCTGAAATGCCATAGATTTTGTTATGACGTCCTGCCTAGGCGTTATAAGTCTAGCCTATGCCGCGCCGGGGATGACGGACAGGGGCTGCGGCCTTCCCACCACGAACCCCTGCACGAAATCGATGCCCATATCGGTGACGGTGTCGAGCGACTGTTGATCCTCCACTTGTTCGGCGACCACTCGAAAATTCAGGCTGCGCGACAACTCGATCATGGCCGCCACCATGGCCTTGTTGACGCTGTCCCCGGCGAGGTTATGAATGAAGGATCCGTCGATTTTCAAATAATCCATGGGCAGCGTGCGCAGCGTCGAGAACGAACTCAAACCGCTACCGAAGTCGTCCAGGGCGAACTCGCAGCCCATGCCGTGCAGCACCGCGATAAAGCGATGCGCATGATCCAAATTCGCAATCACCGAGCTTTCGGTGACCTCGAAACAAATATCCCCGGGGTTCGCGCCCGTGTGATCGAAGCAGTCCACCACGAACTCCAGAAACTCCGAATCACCCAGCGTCTGCCCGGCGATGTTGATGGCGACGCTGCGCCCCGGCGGCAGCTTCATGCCGCCTCGTCCCAGGGCGGACAATACTGTCTGCACCACCCAGCGATCGATGTGCGGCATGAGGCGGTAGCGCTCGGCGGCGCGGATGAATTCGGCCGGCTTCACCGCGGGTTCGCCGTTTTCGCCCGCTAGCCTGACGAATACCTCGAGCGCGGGGCCGCGCACACCGTCAGCGCGGGCATGCACGATGGGCTGGTAGTAGAGCTCGAACTTGTTGTCCCGCAATGCGCCCTGCAGTTTCTGCAGCCAATGAATCTCGCCGCTGTGCCGCGCGCTCGCTTCCTCGCGCGCCGAATATACATGGACGTGTAGGCCGCCTTGCTTCTTGGCCACATAGCAGGCGGAATCCGCGGATCCCATGATGTCTTCGATGGCGCCGCCGCCGCGGCCGATCTCCACCAAGCCGATGCTGACTCCGATATTGAAGATCTTGTCTTTCCAGACGAAGCGGTACTCGTTGACCGAGCGCACCACGTCGTCGGCGATTTGGCGGGCCTTCTCCAGCGGGCATCCGACCAGCAGCAGCGCGAACTCATCGCCGCCGATGCGCCCCACCGTATCCGAATCGCGCACCGCCTCCTTGATGAGCGCGGCCACCTCGCGCAGCATGTTGTCGCCCGCGGTGTGACCGCAGGTGTCGTTCACGGTTTTGAAACGATCCAGATCCAAGTAGCACAGCGCATGCCCCACGTTGCCGGTCTGCGCCGAATCCAGCGCTTCCTGCAGGCGGCGCTCGAATTCGCGGCGATTGACCAGACCGGTCAGTGCATCGTGGCTGGCTTGATAGGTCATTTGCCGTGTGAGCCCGCGCAATTCGCTGGTGTCGTGCAGCACCAGCACCAGACCGACGATATCCTTGCCGTCGAAACGCAGCGGCGTGACGCTGATCTCCACCGACCGCTCGGGGCCTGCGTGGGCGGGAACCAGCACGGCACGCCTGCCCATGGTGACGCGGCCGCCGGTGGTCAATGCCTTGCGCACCGGATCTCCCAAGGAGCGGCGGTCCGTCTCATCGACCAGCGACGCGACGTCGGCAAAAGACTTTCCCATGACCTGGTCGAATCGCTGGCTGAGCAAGGTCTCGGCGGCATGATTGACATAGTCGATGCGGCCTTCGGCGTCGACGGTGATGACGCTTTCGCCCATGGCGTCCAGCGTCACCATGGCGCGCGGCCGCGACTGTGCGGGCACCGAGCCGGATTCAGGCAGCATTTCGAGTGCGGTAAGCAGCAGCGCCGCCTCGCCCGCGCTGTCGATCACCGCGCTCGACAATTCCACGCGCGTCACCTGCGCCTGCGCTCCGATCAATTCGACCTCATAGCGTTCGGCGGCAGGCTCGCCGTGCAATCTGCGCCGCAGATTATTCGCCACCAGATCGACGTATTCCGGAGCGACGAAGTCCGACAGGGGTTTGCCCACCACATCGGCCGCGCTCAAGTTGAGCAGCGCCAGAAAGCGCGAGTTGGCGAACAGAATGCGGTCGCGATGCACCAGCACCGCATCATGCACCGTCTCGACCAGGCGCTGGAACAGCCGCTCGCGGTCCAATAGGCGTGCCCCGCGCAGTTCCAAGTCTTCCAATAATTTATTGACGGCGCCGCCGAGCAGGCTTAAGTTTTCAGGCCTACCCTCGAGCCCGACGCGACCGGTTGCACCTGAGACGCCCGTGAGCTGCGATACCTGCTGAGAGAATTCGCTGACCGCACGTTCCTGATGGCGCTTGCGCACGAACAGCACGACCACACCCACGGCCAGAATGGCCGAGGTCAGAAACCACGGGACGAAGGAAGGCAAGATCAACGCGGACCTCGATGACGACGAGTACTAATGACGCTTGGATTTATAGTCGTTAGGAGAATAGCTTACGGGCATGGCATAGCCTGTCGAAATTGACCATAATCAGCGGCCTTAATAACTCTCGAGAAATCATGGATACGTTGGCCGCTCGTCTGCAAATGGTCGATCAGCAGATCCGCACGTGGGAAGTTCTCGACCCACGCGTGCTCGATGCGCTGTCCGCCGTGCCGCGCGAAGTCTTCGTGCCGCCCGAGTATCGCGAGCTGGCCTTCGCCGATGCGCCCATCCCGATCGGATTCGGCCAATCCATGCTCGCCCCCAAACTACAGGGACGCATTCTGCAGGCGCTCGGAGCGAATTCAACCGACACCATCCTCGAAGTCGGCAGCGGCTTAGGTTATCTCGCCGCCGCTCTAAGCTTGCTTGGCGCTGCGACGCGGTCGATCGATATTCATCCTCAATTCGTGGCGGCGGCGCAGGCGAACTTGCGCCTGGTGCCGGAGGCGAACGTGCAATTCGAGGTCCGCGATGCATTCAGCGAAGCGCCATTGGGCCTTTACGACGTGATCGCCGTCACCGGTTCGCTGCCGCTGTACGATACGCGCTTTGAACGCTCGCTGCGCGTCGGCGGCCGCCTGTTTGCCATGGTCGGCGAAGCGCCCGTGATGGACGCCATCCTGGTGCGCAGGGTTGATGACGACGAGTGGATTCGCGAGAGCCTGTTCGAAACCGTGGTTGAGCCGCTCATCAACGCCGCGACGCCGCAAAGGTTTGTGTTCTGATGATCAATGAACTAAGCCCCCGGGAATTCGTGGAACGGCGTGCGGGCGGTGCCGAAATGACGCTGCTGGACGTTCGCGAAGACTGGGAGACGGCGCTCGCGCCAGCCCCCTCCCCACTGCTGCACATCCCCATGGGTCAGGTCGCGGATCGCCTGGCTGAACTCGATCCCCTCAAAGAAACGGTAGTGATTTGTCGATCCGGCGGGCGCAGCCTGCAAGTGGCAACTTTTCTCGCCGCGCGGGGTTTTAAGTCGGTACACAACCTGTCTGGGGGCATTTTGGCCTGGTCACGGGACCTAGATCCCCGAATTCCCCAATATTGACAGTGATGTAGTTATATATAACACTATATGTCCATGAAGCGGCAGCTGATCCTCATAACCTTGTGCGTCCTCGCCGCCTCCGCGCCGGCGTCGGCGTCGGATCTACTGGCGGTTTACCAGCGCGCCTTGCAGAACGACCCCCAGCTGCGCGAGGCCGAGGCCATACGCCTGGCTGCGCTCGAAGCCAAGCCGCAGGCCCTGTCGGCGCTGCTGCCCCAGTTGGCGGGAAGCGGCACCATCAGCCGCGAACGCGATTCCGGGGCGACCAACACCACCGAACCCGTGACCAACACCAACGGCACCCCCAGCCTCATCACCTTCCCTTTCCAGGGCCGCACCGTCACCACCACCCACCGTTACGGTGTCGATCTGAAACAAAACATTTTTCGTTGGGAGAATTGGGTGGCATTGCGGCGCGCGGATGCCCAAGTCGCCCAGGCGGAAGCCGACTACCAGGCTGCCCAGCAGGACTTGATAGCGCGAGTGTCGCAGCGTTACTTCGACGTGCTCGCGGCCCAGGACGATCTCGAAGCCCAGGAAGTCGCGCTCACCTCCATCAAGCGCCAACTAGAGCAGGCCGAGGCGCGCTTTCAAATCGGGCTGATCGCCATCACCGACGTCGAAGAGGCGCGTGCCGCCCATGACAGCGGTGCGGCCGCCGTGATCGCAGCCAAGCGCACGCTCGCCTCGACCCAGGAACTGCTGCGCGAAATTACGGGTGACGCCTTCGAGGTGCTCGCCCGTCCCATCGAGCCGTTCGAGATGGCAAACCCCGACCCGGTCAGCGAAGATCGTTGGGTCGAAATGGCTTTACAGCAGAATCTTTCGCTGGTCTCCAGCCGTTTGGCCGCGGACATCGCACGCGAAAACGTCAGTTCTGCTCGCGGCGGCCACTTCCCCTCGCTCGACTTGGTGGGCAGCCGCTACAAACTGAACAGCGAAGGCGTGAATACCTTCGACGACGGCACACCCGCGGGCGGCACCACCATCGACCAGAATCAGCGCACCATCGGCCTGCAGCTGACCTTTCCCCTGTATACCGGCGGCATGGTGTCCTCGCAGGTTCGCCAGTCCGTCTACGAGCACCGCGCCGCCAAGGAAAGAGTGGAGCGCGTGGCGCGTCAAACAGAGCACGACGCGCGCGATTCCTATCTCGGCGTGTTGTCGGAAATCTCACGAGTCAAGGCGCTGCGCCGAGCGGTCGAATCGAACGCAATCTCTCTGCGCGCCACCGAGTCCGGCTATGAGGCGGGAACGCGCACCGCCGTCGATGTGCTGCAATCGCGGCAATTGTGGGTGCAGGCGCAGACCGACTATTCGCGCAGCCGCTACGACTACATGATCAATGTGCTCAAGCTGCAGCAGGCCGCCGGAACCCTGTCGCAGCAGAGCCTGGAAAAGATCAATAGTCTGCTGACCGATGCGCCCCCGCCGGCTGATCCGGCAACAAAGATTCAATAAGCTCCAGCAGGCGCGACACGCTGCCGCGATTCGACTCGACCACGTGCCGTCCGATCGCGCCCATTCTCTGCCGCAGCGCCGGATCCGCCAGCAACTGCGTCACGGCCGCCGCCAGCTCTGAGGCACTGTCTACCTGAAGAGCCGCTCCTTGCAGCAGCAGTAGCCGCGCAATATCCCGAGCGTTGAAATATCCAGGCCCAGTCAGCACCGGCACACCGAAGGACGCAGGCTCCAGCAAATTATGCCCTCCCACGCCGCCCACCAAGCTGCCGCCGACGAAGGCTACGTCTGCCGCTGCATACAGCGACGCCAGATCTCCCACCGTATCCACCAGCACCACCTGCGCCGAGCGGTCCGGCATGATGCCGCTGCTCCAGCGCGTAAATCGCCAGCCCTGGCGATTCAATAAAGTCGTCACTGCGG
>JAYTXS010000020.1:0-1550 GCA_043742845.1 Gammaproteobacteria bacterium | reverse complement strand
AAGTCGGCCACGCGCTCGGAGAAGTGCTGCCAATCGACATAGTCTTCATTGACTTTCGCATGCAGCTCACGAAGCGCATCGCGCTTGCGCTCTTGAGCCGCACGCGACTGCTGCAGCGCACCGGCTAATTCTCGATCTTGGCGGTTCTTGGTAAAGTACGGCAGTTCGACCGTGAACTGGATGCCCACAAAATCGGCATAGTTTTGCCGGTAAGCGGTGTAGAACTCGAGGGCAAAATCGGGTTTGTACGCTTGCCGCGCGAGCGCGACGTCGGTGGCGGACGCATCGATTTGCCGGTCCAGCCCATGGACCACCGGATGCTGATCGGCGCGCGCCATCATCGCAGGCAGAGTGGCCGGCATTGCGGGCAGCGACGGCGAATCGGCGAGCGGGCGCCCCGCCGCCTCATCCCCGATCCAGCGCGCCAGAGCATCACGCGCCTTGAGCGCATGATGCAGCCAGTCATGCGCTTTATCGGCGACCAATTCAGCGTCGATCTTCGCGGCATACCAGTCGGCCTGCGTCGCTTTGGCGGCCGTATAGTCCTTTTGCATCGCCAGCACCTGCAGTTCGGCTTCATCCACCACGCGCCGCGTCAACTTCAATGCTTGCTCGGCCTCGTAGACATCAAGCCACGCGAGCGCCGTATCCCGTCGCACCGTGCGCTCATCGTTATCGAGCGCGGCACGCGCGACATCTGCGCTCTGCGACTGACGAGCACCCTTGAGCCGCCGCTTCTCTGCGCGCGGGAATTCCTGGCTGAGACCGATCGTGTATTCGGTAAAACTGTCGCGACGCAGGCTGAAGGCCTCGGCGGTATCGATCGGCACATCTCGCAAGGCGCCCGACAACTTAGGGTCTGGCAATTGGGCCGCCGCGACCGCCTGCTGTTGAGCGGCTTCGATCGTCGCCTCGCGACTGTTGAGCAGCGGCTGGTCCACCAGGGCCAGTTGGGTTGCCTCCTCTAAAGTCAGGCGGGGTGCGGTCTCTTCTGGAAGAGGCTCTCGAGTAGGCTCGTAAGCGAAGGCCTTTGGTACCTCCGCCGCCACTGCGCCGTTCGCACAGGCAGCCCCAATAATAAGGACGCCCAAAGGTTTGGACCATCTAGTCATGAACGTTCTCCGAAATTCGTCTGTACCTCGCCGCTGTTGACGGTCAAGGCTCCACGGGCCTTAAAGTAGCCCGACTGTTCACTCGATCAGAGGAGCGTCAGATGATCGGCGGACGGAGGGGTTGGGACGGGGTGCGGTCTTGGAAGGAGGTAGCGTCGGTATCAGGAACAGCTAAGCCGCGTATGGCAATCCGCTGCGTGACCAGGAATGCCAGTGCCACGGCCGCGTCTGCGAGTACGGTGCATTGAGTGGCGCACGATGGCATGGAGCCGTGTGAGCAACAAGATTTGCACTCCTTGCCATCCGGCCACAGGTGCCAGTCGCAATGAACCGCACCGTGGTTGGCGTCCCCGCCGATCAACGCAGCAAACGTGAGCAATGGCCCCTGCAGAGCAGTAGCGAAAAGCAATACCATCGCTAACAGACGTCGATGCATTG